>JAIFNJ010000186.1 GCA_020047835.1 Bacteroidota bacterium | reverse complement strand
CATCGCCATTGAATTGTTGGCTGAACGAACGGGAAAGTACAATTTGGAACACATCGCCCCGCAAGCAATGTTCTTTCCCTTTGGCTACCATTTGCATGTATTGTTGATTGGTAACATTGGTTTCTTCCCCGTTTAGGGTATTGAACCGATATATGGCAAAGGTACGGTATAACAATTGGTCCTCAATAAATTGCAGTTTTGATTCTTCCCCGTTAAAGATATGTTCAATCAGCATAATTTTATTGCTGGTATGGTTTATGGCCACAATATATTTGTAGAACTGGTAAAGCATGTCGGGTATTTGCTTATCGTCAGCCACCGTTTTTAATTCAATATCCTCAAAATAGGTAACTGCTTCGTAAGTGGAATATCCGAATAATCCTGTGGCCGGAACTTTTTGCATTGAACCTTTAGGCTCAAATGAATGGGCAAATTGGCTGAGCAATTCGGTAGCTTCGCTCATTTTGTTCAACACCTGAGAAGTCTCTTTTCCATTCGGGTGTTGAATGGTAACTTTATTGCCCAGGGTTTTTATGGTTGCAATGGGCTCCAAACAGATAAAGGAATATTGGTTTTCGCCCGCTTTAAAGTCGGCTCCTTCCAATAAAATGGAATTGGGAAACACATCGCGCAATTTCAGGTAAATGGCCACCGGTGTCAGTACATCGGCCAGCAGTTCTTTGGTATTTACAGTAAAATAAGAAGGTGTCATAGTATCAATTATTAAAAAATGTTATTAAATAAAAAAGCGGCTCCCGGGTGATCCGGCGCCGCTCATAATTCGTTAAAATTAAGCATAGGTTTGCCGCTCTTACCCGTTTAAGTATGATCCCTGCCAACGCCATGCTTGTATTTGTATCTTATTGTCCATAGTTTCAAATTTTGTAAATAAAAAAGCCTGTCGGATGTTACGACAGGCTTTAATAAAGTTTAGGCAAACGGCCTTCATTTCATTACTGTCGTAATAAACTGTTATGCCACCACCAAATATTTTTACAATTGCTAACCATTTCAATCATTTTTGTGATACAAATAAAGTGATTGATTTTTTAAAAACAAAATATATTATTCGATTTATTTATAAGAATTATTTTTTTCATGGATATCAGATTAGTTTAGTCGCTTCTAGTTTTAAAAATAAGGTAAAATTGGCTAACAAAAAAAGCCTCATAAATCTTTCATAAAACCAAAAAATGGTTATTTTTGCACTCCGTTCTACGAAAAAAAAGTTGAAGTATCTTTTAAGGCCCAGATGGCGAAATTGGTAGACGCGCTAGTTTCAGGGACTAGTGACCGCAAGGTTGTGCAGGTTCGAGTCCTGTTCTGGGCACCAAAACTTAAAAGATAACAAACATAAAAATCGCCCAGGTGTTGAAATTGGTAGACAAGCCAGCTTGAGGGGCTGGTGCTCGTAAGGGCGTGCAAGTTCGAGTCTTGTTCTGGGCACTTCTAAAATTATTAACCCGCTGTAAACTAAATGTTTATAGCGGGTTTTTTGTAAGTGGGGGTCATTTGGTGGGATCATTACAAATTTGTTTTATAATGTGGAAGTATTGATTGACGAATTATTCCAAGAGCTAAAGCACCTCTCATTTAGGGAATTAATCCTATCAGAAAAATGGATTAAGTTTTCGGATATCTTTAAAATATTGTTCTTGGAAAAATACGATAATGAATGCCAGGATGTGAACACCAATGCCAAAATTTTTACCCGAAACTTTAAGCAATATATCCATTTATTTGCGCATGTATTTTATATATGGCATCTTTGTTGTAAAACAAGTTCTTCTGAATAAATAGGCATTGCTAATTCAATTATTATTATCATGATAAAAACAATATTACTACGGGTAGCCTTAATTACAGTTATATTTCAATTGTTGTTTATTTCATCTTTACTATCTCAAGTAAATTTTCCAACCCAATCTTCTTATAAATACTTAAAAGGTTCTGCTGCAGTGAATTTGGGTTCCAATTGGGTTGATCCTGATTTTAATGATGCTAGTTGGACCACCGGAAATGCACCTTTCCGATATGGCAAAGGAACCGGTGGAACCGAATTGACGGATATGCAGGGAAACTATTCCACTGTATTTATGCGGAGTAAATTTAATGTACAACAAGCAGCACTAATTCGGGAGGTAATTTTTACAGCCGATTGGGACGATGGTTTTGTTATTTTTATAAACGGCAATTTGGCAGTGAGTCGTAATGCACCTTCGAATATTAGATACGATGCAGTTTCAGATGGTTTGCACGATTATGGTGCGGTGGAAACCATAATTGTTCCAACAAATAATTTTAATCTGGTTGAAGGCGAAAATACGCTGGCAGTTTTTGGTTGCAACGTTTCACTGGCTAACAGTTCCGATTTTTATTTTGATGTTAGCATGAGCGCCGTCCCTGGATTGCCTTTATTGCCTGAACTGATTGATACTGTTGGCATCACATTTGATAAACCTTCCGGTTTCTATGAGGCGAATATGACCCTAACCATGACTACATCAGTTGCCGATGCAGTGGTTGTGTACACGCTCGATGGCGGTAATCCGCAAACTTCTTCAACCCGAATTACCGGAAGTGCAACTACACAAGTTCTCATTAATCCTGCCAGTACTTCAAACAGAGGTACAACACCTGCTGTAATAGTCCGTGCTTCAATTATTAAAGAGGGGTTTTTAGCTTCAAAACCGGAATTGCGAACCTATATTTATTTGGATCGCGTTAAAACACAGACACAACCAGGTTGGGACTGGCCTAATATTGGATATTTTAATGGACAGGAAATTGATTTGGCGATGGATCCCGATGTAGTCAATAGCCTAGAATATAAAGACCAATTAGAGGCTTCATTCCTTGATATTCCAACCATTTCCTTAGTTACCGATAACGCGAGCTTATTTAATTCCGATACAGGCATTTATGTAAATGCCATGCAAGAAGGAGAAGCATGGGAACGACAATGTGCCGTTGAACTCATTAATCCGGATGGTTCAAACGGTTTTAATTTAAATGCAGGGCTACGAATAAGAGGTGGTTGGAGCCGACATGGTAACTATCCCAAACATGCTTTTCGGTTGTTCTTTCGCAAGGAATATGGCGACAGTGTGTTGAATTTTCCGCTTTTTGAAAATGAAGGAGTTTCACACTTTGACAAAGTTGATTTGCGCTGCGAACAAAACTATAGCTGGAGCAATGATGCTGGACAGTTTAATACATTTGTCCGCGAAGTATTTACCCGCGATGCACAAGGAGAAACAGGCAGTCCATATACCAGAAGCCGTTACTATCATTTATATTTGAACGGAATGTATTGGGGGTTGTTTCAAACCCAGGAACGATGTGCAGCAAGCTTTGCATCCGATTATCTGGGTGGAAAAAAGGATGATTGGGATGTGATAAAAATAGGAGGGGTTTCCAGCTATGATATTACCGCAACCGATGGCAACACGGATAAGTGGAATAACGTATGGAATATTACCAATATAGGATATGCCGACAATGCCAATTACTTTCAACTGGAAGGTAAGAATGCTAAAGGGATTCCCGTTAAAAATTCCGAAATATTGGTTGATATTGATAATTTAATCGATTACATGATAAGTATTTTCTATACCGGTAACTACGATTCCCCAGTTTCCGCCTTTGGAAACAATAAACACCCCAATAACATGTATGCCATTAAGAATAGGAATGATAAATCACAAGGTTTTAAATTTTTAGTACACGATGCGGAACATACCATGATGTTGGGTTATTCTTCAGGTCCTGGTATTGGACTTTACGAAAATAGGGTAAATATTGGGTATCGTACTGGATATGATAAAATGGAAGTATATAATTTTGGAGGGTTTCACGCCCAATGGTTGCATCATAAATTGGTTGAAAATGAAGAGTATCGCCAGCGTTTTGCGGATAGAGTCTATAGCAGATTAAATGGTCATGGGGTTCTTACTATAGAAGCTAATATTGATCGCCTCAATTATAGAGCAGCACAGGTTAATATGGCGGTTATTGCTGAATCGGCCAGGTGGGGTGATACAAAATCAGGTTTTGCTTATACACAGGCAGATTGGGAAAATGAAATGAATGTGCTTAGAAACGATTATTTTCCCTATAGAGGTGATATTGTAAAGAACCAGTTATTGGAGTATGAGCTTTATCCCTCAGTTACAGCACCAATTATTAGCATGAATGGCGCCGAATTATTAGATGAGAAAGTATTCCTGAGTTCGGCTACAACCATAACTTTTAGAACCATCGAGGGTCAAATATACTATACCCTTATGGGTGATGATCCGCGCTTGGTGGGTGGCGCAATTTCAACAAAAGCTATAAAGGTAGCATCCGGTGCAACACTTACCATACCTGAATCAGCAATTGTTATGACTAGAGTTTATAATAATGGAAAATGGAGTGCTATTCGTAAAATTGATTTTATTGCAGAACAATTACATTACTCAAAATTCAAAGTGACAGAATTGCATTACCATCCCCTGGATAGCATTGCTGGAACTGATACCATTCAAGACGACAATTTTGAATTTATTGAATTTAAAAATACCAGTTTCACATCAGCCATTAATTTATCGGGTTTGGAATTTATTTCCGGTATAGAATATAAATTTCCGGACAATTTTCTACTTGCCCCTCAGCAATATTTTGTGGTAGCAGCAAAACCTTCAAAACTTTACGATAGGTATGGATTAGTTGCATCAGGTAATTTTGCCGGTAATTTTACGAACTCCGGCGAAGAAATTATAATTATCAACAGTAAAGGAACAGTAGTAATGGATTTTACTTTTAATGATACCGATCCATGGCCAATAGATCCTGATGGATTGGGATATTCTTTGGTCTCAAAAATGGCTAATCCCGACGACGACCCAAATGAACCGGATTATTGGAAAACATCAGCTACAATTCATGGCTCGCCCTTTTATGAGGATGGCTTGCCATTGGATATCGAGGATAGTTTTTCAGCCATGAATTCTAATGAATTTGTATTATATCCGAATCCTACAAACAATGAATTAACTATAAATTACGTTGGAAATAGTGATGATTATTTTATGGTAAAGTTTTATCAGGTAAATGGAATGTTATTATTTGAGCATGATTATCAGGGGAAAGCCAATATTTCATTACCTGGTTTGAATATTAATTATGGAATATATCTTTTAAGCATTGAATCGGACAAAATAAATGAAACAAGAAAGGTGGTTTTTGCTCCCTTTTAGATTTAATTTTAATCCCGAAACATGAATTCTCTAAGGAATAAGATGCTTGCGGTTAGTAAGGTTAACCATGGGTTCAACTTAAAAGCAATCCAATTGTTATAAACAGGTACTTTTTTTTAAATATAAACTCGATAGACTATGAAGAACTTACTTAAAATCATGTTACTGGTTGGTATCATTGTTATTAGCACCTCCATTAAAGCACAGCAATTGCCACCTTCGTATGAAGCTATTTTTAATGAGATGGTAAAGAATTTTGAGACCATACGTGGAGGAAATACCATTAATGATGGAAAAACCTCCTTGCGATTGTTGGCAAAGGATAAAATTGTGCTGCGCCTTGACCATAAAAAAACGGTAAAAACCCTCACTTTTACTAAAGGAAAAGATGAAGAAGGGAATGAGTATTGGATTTCAGGTAGCGAAATTACCACCGATATGGTGAATAAGTACGAAAAGGATTTGACAAAAATTCTGGAAGATATGCTGGAACTGACTCGTGAAAAATCCAAATTATAAAAAAACTAAGAGACTGAATCATTATTTTCAGAAACAAAGTTAAAACCACTCCGGGGTTCCATAACTAAAGTATTCGCATCAGTATGCTCAATAATTCAATGAATTTTAGATGAATTCATGGTTATAACGAATAGTGTTTATATATTTATAGATAAAATTAACCACTTTTTTAAATTGGATATATAACTGTTTTTATAGGAGGTAACTATGTCGGTTAAATGTATTATAGGATTGCATGTTTGGGATAATTGCAAATGTTCAGTGTGCGGCAAAATTAGGAACGAACAGCATGTTCATACCAATGATTGTGAAATTTGCTCCATTTGTGGCACTGTTAGCGAGAACCAACATAACTGGACCAAAGATTGCCAAAAATGTTCAAAATGCGGTAAAATCAGGGAAGTGGAACATTCGTGGAAAAAGGATTGTGAAAAATGTTCAAAATGTAGTAAATCCCGAAAAGATCACCATCACTTGGTTGAAGGGATTTGTTCGGTCTGTGGGAATGGTACTTTCCATGATGAAAAAGGTGGTCTAAATTATAGAGTAGTAAAAATTGGCAATCAGGTTATAATGGCTGAGAATTTTGCCAGTTCTCCTGATGAGGGAAATTTTTGGGCTTATGATAAAGATGAAAAGAATGTAGTTGCTAATGGTTACCTATACGATTTTGATACTGCAAAAGCATTGACGCCCAAAGGATGGCATTTGCCAACAAAAGAGGAATGGGAAATTTTATATAAACAGTTAGGCGGTAAAGACAAAGAAGTTTATGATCACGTGAAAATAGGCGGCGAAAGTGGCTTTGAAGGAGTATTTGGTGGTTGGCGTTTTACCCGTGGAGTATTTAATAGTCTTGGGGCCAGCGGCCATTTCTGGAGTAGCACTGAAGTGGGTGAAAAAGAAGTTTGGCATTTTAAAATCAGTGCCTATTCCGGTCATGCGGAAATTGAAAAAGTGGACAAAGGATATGCACTCAGTGTAAGATACTTCAGGGATTAAGCCCTACATATTTTAATATTTAATATTTTATCAATTGTAAAACATTATAGTAACCATTGCATTAAAAAATCAAAGCCGGGCAATTTGTCCGGCTTTGATTTTAATAAATGAATTTCGAAATCCTATTTTTTCTTTAAAAGAAAGTCATCAATAATTCCTTTGAACATTTTTTTAGTTTCTTCAGGGGTGCTTGCAATTCCTGCACTCATCTGAGGTTGACCTTCCATTGGACAATTCAAAAAAGCTGGAATGCTTTGAATGCCAAATGCTCCTGCCAGTTCGCGCTCTTTTTCGGTATCAATTTTATACACATAAATCTGCCCATTGTATTCCTTGGCTAATTCCTCTAAAATAGGTCCAGCAATTTTACAAGGCCGGCACCAATCAGCATAAAAGTCAATAATGCAAGGCTTATCGCCTAAGTAAACCCATTTATCGGGACTGGCTTCAAAATTCCAAACCTTCTCTAAAAACTGGGCTTTAGTTAAGTGAATAACCACGGGTTTTGAATCAGCCGTTTTGGTTTCTGACTTAGTGACATTATTTTCTTTTTCAGTATTGCCTGATTTCCCATTGGTACAGGCTTGTGTAAATAAGAACGCTGAAGTAAATAATACAAATAGAATGTTTTTCATTTTTTTTAAATTTTTATTGTTTTTCACTCGTAACTAGATTTTTGGTTTGTTAAGTTTTTAAAAGTTATTGTAACAAATATAAATTTGGTGACTTAGTTTTAATAACTTCTGACTTCTTAGTTTAAATATTGTTTTAGCACCGTAACTAATTGATTTGCTTGCATAACTCCCGATGTTTGCCACGTTTTTACCCCTTTCTTAAAGAGCATCATCGTTGGTATACTTCTAATTTGGAGTTTCTCGGAAAGTGCTGGATGTTTATCAGTGTCAATTTTAATAATCCGAATTTTGTCTCCCAATTCATCCTTTACCTGACGCAGAATTGGAGGCATCATCTTACAAGGAGCACACCATTCAGCATAGAAATCGACCAATACCGGTACTTCACTTTTAATTAACTGGTTAAAATCTGTCATAATTAGTATTTTCAAATTGTTTGACAAAAGTAATGCCAAAAATTAACATATCTATATAATTAAATATGAAAATGTATTACAATTATTACTTAAGAATTCGCATTCTTCCAGTTTGTGTAAATTAGATATATATAACTAAGGAAGGCAGGTTCCTTTGGCAGCCCACCAAGGTATGGCTTTTAAAACCATGCGACCTGCTTTAATTGCTGGATCTTCATTGCCAATTTTAATTGCTTCTTCCACGGAGGCTACATCAAAAATAAATATACCACGATAGTCTCCACCATCTTCAAAGGGGCCAGCCATAATCAGCTGACCACTATCTGCCATTTTTTTTATATGAGCCATGTGCCCTTTTTGCAGTTCTGCTGCAGTGGCAGAATCCTGATCGCGATTAGGACCAGCCATTAGCAAGCAAAAAATATAGCGCTTCATTATATAAGTAGTATCACCTTCTGAAATGGCAAACTCTCTTTTCTCCTGACTAAAACCAGTTAAACATATAACCAAAGCGGTTACAATAAGTAATCCTGTTCTTTTCATATCCAATTA
>JAIFNJ010000176.1 GCA_020047835.1 Bacteroidota bacterium | reverse complement strand
AAATAATGGCATCCATTGCTAGTTGCTGATTCAAAAATTTATTAGCAAAAAACTAGTTATGAAATTAAAAGATACAATTCACCAGACAGCAAAACCTGATCTGGTGAATTGCTTTTAGTGAAGCTCGAATCCAATGAGAAAAATAATTCAACTTTTTTTTATCAATAGCTAAATTTATGAGAAGCAATAAAAATATCATCCTTATATCTATACTATTATCATTTTATACTCTTCAGGCAACCATTCCGGAGCGGGTTGGATGGTGGAAATTTGATAATGCTTCGAATTTAACCCTAGCTGAAAATGGGTTTGGGCAGGAACTTATACTTGTAGGATCGCATGCTGCTGTTAATGGACCTGAAGCCGGAAACGGGGCTACTCAAATTGGAGTTGGCAGCTATTATAAAATGAATCATTTAATAGTACCAAATGGAGGGGGCGCCAAAGTAAATGAATACACCTTACAGTACGATTTTAAAATACCGGCAACTAATGTTTGGCACAGCTTTTTTCAGACCTCTATTAATAACAGCGATGATGGTGATTTTTTTATCAATCCTTATGGAAATATTGGGGTTGGTGAAGTCGGATATAGTGGTTATTCCGTTATTCCGAATGAATGGTATCGGTTAGTAATTTCAGTTAAAAATGGAACAAGTTTTACTTCTTATATTGATGGAAAACAAATCTATGCAGGAACCATACAAGCCATTGACGGTAGGTTTTCATTGGCGGACGTATTATTAATTTTTGCCGATAATGATGGGGAGGATGCCTCCATTAATTGTGCTGAATTAGCAATATGGAATCAGGCGCTGGATGCAGCCCAGGTAAATGAATTGGGGGGATATGGCCATATTGCCACTTCCTTTTTAATGAGGCAGATTCCCTACCTTCAAGGCCAGGGACAAACAACTATGAATATTTGCTGGCATGATACGGCACAAACAGGTACAAAAGTAATTTATGGTTTAGATTCCACATCCTTAGTATTTTCAATAGAAGGGGCCAGCGAAATAATTAGTGAACCCTATCGATGGCATACAGTAAAATTATCCGGTTTACAGGCTAATACAAGGTATTTCTATAAGGTATTCAGTGGCTCAGATTATTCCAAAATCTATTCCTTTAAAACCTTGCCTGATTCCACTTATACAGGGAAAATCAGATTTGTCCTTTTTAGCGATACTCATTCATCGGATAGCACTGCAGTAGGCAAAGTCTTGCGGGCAGCTCGAGCTAAAATTACTGAACTCTACGGCCCTGATATTGAAAATCAGGTGAATGGAATATTCCATTCAGGAGATATTACTGTAAGTGGCAATATTCCTGAAGAATATACCACCCAATACTTCCGGCCGTTGGCAACATTATCTTCAAATATACCAACTATGGTTGTAGCAGGCAATCATGAAGGCGAAAGTCCTTTTTTTTATAAGTATTTAAAACTCGATGATCAATCAGCATTTCCTACAAATCCAGAACTAAAAGAAAAAATATGGGAAATGAAACTAGGTAATAGCCTATTTATTGGACTGAACACCAACATTACAGGACAATATGGAGTAACTGAGGCCAATTGGCTGGATACAAAATTGAATGATGCTGAAAATGATGCCAACCTTGATTTTATTTTTATTTTTCTTCATCATTCCCCCATTTCTGAACTATGGGGTGAAACTAATACTTGGGAAGGTTCGAATTATGTTACCAATACCCTTTACCCCATATTAAAAAAATACACAAAAGTTCAACAGATAAATACAGGTCATACCCATGGGTTTGAAAGAGGAACCATTATTTCAAATCAACCCAATGGTGATTTTAGAACCATTTGTGGCGGAGGAGGTGGCGGCGCTATAGATAGATGGGGATCCTATATTAATAATGATTACGAAGATATTCACATTGCATTGGATAATTACTGCTTTCAGATACTCGAAATTGATATCGCAGACCACTCTTATAAAAACACCTTGTTTAGTTTAGGAAACGAAAGTAAACCTAGAAACGCTGAGGCTCTTGACCAATGGTATAAAAAAACCAATCAATCCGGACCGGAAACCCCGGTTGCAGGAGCGGTGGAATTAAATGAGGAATATGTGCAATTTAATTCATCGGAATTTACCGGAGCGGACTCCATTATGAGTGTTCATTTACAAGTGATGGATAGTTCTGACATTTCCTCAATAGTGATTGATACCATGCTCCATTGGAAGAATAGTTACAAAGTGGATGCTAATTTCAATCCAATCGATAAAAATGCAGGTATAAATTTATACCAGATAAATTTAATATCATCCCTGTTTAATTCAAATAGAACCTATTTTTTTCAAGTACGTTATCGCGATCATAACTTGAAATGGAGCCTATGGTCTAATGAATCATTCTTTAAAAATATCGGTACTAAAATAGGCTCTGATCTTATTGAAGAAGGCTATCTAAAACAAAACTTTCCCAATCCTTTTCAAACAACAACCCGTATTGATTACAATATGCCTGAAAAAGGGAATGTAACGTTTCGGTTTTTAAACGCACAAAATCAACTTGTTACCATTTCTGACGAAGGGTTTAAAGAACGTGGACCCCATTCAATCCTGTTTAATGCTGCAGGACTTGAATCGGGAATTTATTATTACCAGCTAATTACCAATAAAACCAACATCACTAAAGAGATGGTAAAAACCAATTAGGAAAATTCAAAAATATCAAATTTGATCAGCCAAAAAAATTTCATCATGAAAATGCAAAAGTATTTGAAAGTAAAACCTTATACGATATTGGGTTTAATCCTCCTTTTAATATGCACAAACCATGGATTGTTGAAAGCCCAAAAAAACACTTCCATTCAAAACCCGTTTTTTAAAATTACTGCTGACAATCCAACAGGCACCATTCAAGTAGAGCGGGCCAATAAGACTTTGCTTATATCGGGGGCTAGATGCAATATTCATTTAGAATCAGAAAAAAAGGTGCTTACACTCCATTTGGTGAATTTAAAAATAAGTAGCTCCAAGTTTACCAACGAATTGGGCCCGGGGCAAAAAATAACCCTAAATTTTCATGATGATGCGGAGTTGTTGAAAATTCAATGGGAAATATCCCTTTTTGATTTATTGCCAGCCATTACATTCGAGACAAAATGCACTAATGAAAGTGATAAATCCCTACAAATAAAAAGCATGGAACCGCTTTCAATAACAGCGGAATCAAAAGGATCATTTATTTGGCCCAATGCACAAAAATGCCTCACCAATGGCGCCATGTATTACGATGCCGGAATGATCCACACGTTTGGTAATCCCTATCAAAAACCAGAACCATATGGCGAAACCAAAGGGGGAGTTATGCTTAACGATCTTTACAAAATTGATAGCCAAACCGTTCAAAGCTGGTGGAATATTGGAATTTTTAGTGGATATGATCAGGAAGGGCTTTCAGTGGGCTATATTGAGAATAAAACGAGTTTGGGAAGGGTTCAATTATTGAAAAGACCGGATACTGCTTTTTCATTGGTAGCAGAATCAGTTTTCAATCCAAGAATGGAACTAAAGCCCGGCCAAACCATCAGTTCCGACCGATTTATGATCAATATTGCAAACAACCCTTATTTGGCCTTGGAAGAATATGCGAATGCCATGGCAAAGATGGGTAATGCTCGCATCGGCGAAATTGTGAATGGATGGTGCAATTGGTTTTACACCCTCGACCACTATACAGAAGAAGAAATTTTAAAAAATGCAGCATTTGCGGCCAAGCATTTGAAGCCCTATGGATTTGAGTATATACAAATTGACGAAGGATTCCAAACCTGGCATGGCGAATGGGAAGGCAACAACCGTTTTCCTAATGGATTAAACTATTTAGCCGACCAAATTAAATCTCTGGGTTTAAAACCGGGCATCTGGATTGCGCCCTTTGTTGTTTCCGATACTACCGCAATTTTCAAAAATCATCCCGAATGGTTTTTAAAAAACCCGGATGGCACGTTAAAACGGATTGGACCTTGGCCTAATGAAGATACCGATTGGTTCCGAAACGAATCACCCAAGCGATATGGCTTGGATATTACCCATCCCGGAGCCGAAAAGTGGTTTACCGATTTAATAGATACATTAGCCAACGGCTGGGGGTATGATATGATTAAAATCGATTTTGTGGCATGGACAGTTTTTTCGGCATCCCAATTCTGCGATGCTTCTGCCACTCCGGCTCAGGTATATGCAAAAGCACTTGCTATAATGAGGAAAACAGCAGGCGAAAAATGTCATTTGTTGGAATGTGGTCCCGGAAATGTTACTATTGGCTCTATCAACAGCATGCGCATTGAATATGACCAGAATTATGGTTATTTTAATGAAGTATGGAAACAATATTTTCTTGGCACTTCGAGCAGCTTAGGAGCTGCCGGGAAACGATATTTTTACCACAACCGCACTTGGACTAACGATGCCGATCATGTTTGCATCGATTTGCTTTCCGACCAACAAGCTCAGGCGGTCGCTTCAATTATAGCGCTTAGTGGAGGTAACCTCATGTCGGGCGATCGGTTAACAGCTATGAATACCAACAAACTAGAAATTCTTAAAAAAGTGTTTCCCTCTACCGGCATTAATGCCAAACCGGTTGATTTATTTGATACCGATCCACAAACCGTTTTTGCCGCACCGGTAAACAAGAGTTTTGATCAATGGGCAGTGGCGGGGTTCTTCAATCCCGACTTATCTCAATCGGTACTTAAGAAGTACCCAATAAATAGGTTATGGCTCAAACCCAGCACTTCTTATTTGGTTTATGATTTCTGGAACGAACGGTTTTTGGGTGAAATTAAAGATTCCATTTCCATGAAAATAGAACCGGGTAGTGTTAAATTAGTCAGTATCCACGAAAAAAAGGGGATTCCCCAGTTTTTATCCACCACACGCCATGCTTTGCAGGGTGTCGTTGAAGTTGAGGATATCCATTTCGATACCACCCAAAATGTTATTTCGGGAATTTCAGTAGCACCAGAAGGCAGTTCGCACGATGTGATCATTTATCTACCCGAAAACTATTATTGGATGCCCTCCCAGACCAAATTGTACGACTCGTTTACAAATTATAATGTGAAAATGGTTGATAAGGGAATTCTTAGGGTTCGGTTGCAATTTTTGGAAACCACTAAAATTTCATGGAACATTAAGACAATAAAACAACCGTAAGAGAAATATCAATTATGATTATTTTTTGTAAATACCTTTAAAAAATAAGTATTATTTAAAATTATATCCAATGTATAAACAGTTTCTTTCCCTGTTGGTACTAATCAGTTTCAGCAGTATGTTGAATGCTCAGGTAGTTGTTCCGGGCATTTTTACCGACCACATGGTATTGCAACAAAATGCCTTAATTCCGGTGTGGGGTTGGGCGCAGCCCAACGAAAAAATTGAAATCCGTTTCCACAACCAAGTTAAAAAAGCCAAAGCCGACAAAAGTGGATTGTGGTCAGTAAAACTGGATGTTGAGCAAGCCGGTGGACCTTATCAATTAACGATAAAAGCCAAAAATACCATTCAAATTAAAGATGTATGGGTTGGTGAGGTTTGGCTTTGTAGTGGCCAGTCGAATATGGAATTTCCGGTGGGCAATATGGGTGGATGGCAAGGTGGGGTGCAAAATTATAAGGCAGAAACGGCTGCCGCAAATAATTACCCTTTAATAAGGCATATAAAAATTCAGCATACCATTAGTTCCCAACCGCAACCGGATTTTAAAACCAGCGAATGGAAAGTCTGCGATTCAACCAATGTGGGAGAATTTACAGCCGTGGGCTACTTTTTTGCAAAAAACAGTTACGATAGCCTGAAAATACCCATCGGATTGATTAATGATTCCTGGGGCGGTACCAATATTGAAACTTGGATAAGTCGCGAAGGGTTTGAAAGCAGTAATGAATTTAAAGAAATGATTGCCGGAATGCCAAAAATTGATTTGGATTCACTTACCCAATTAAATGTAAAAGGGAATGAATTGAAAATTGAAGCCTTGCAAGGTTCAAAATTGAAGGGTTTAAACCCAGACTTATTTAAAGAAACATTGTTTGACGATTCCAACTGGCCTGAAATGAATGCTCCCCAATTATGGGAACAGCAAAGCCTGGGTGATATAGATGGAGTTGTATGGTTACGGAAAACCATTAATCTTTCAGCTGCAGATATCAACTCCGAAGCAGTGTTGGAACTTGCAACTATCGATGATGAAGATATTACCTATGTAAATGGGTTCAGGGTAGGCAGCACCAGCCAGTACGATGCCAGCCGACGTTATAAAATTCCGATGGGAACCTTAAAAGAAGGAAAAAATGTAATTGCTATACGGATAACCGATACCGGCGGCGGCGGTGGTATTTTTGGGAATTCCGATGATGTGAAAATTTCATTTTCTGGAAAAGATGTCTCATTAGCTGGTAATTGGAAATTTCAGGTAACATCAATTATGCAATCAACCAACGAAAATGCCTTTCCATCGTTATGTTACAATGCCATGATACATCCTCTTATCCCCTATGCTTTTCAGGGTGTATTATGGTATCAAGGAGAATCAAATTCAGGCCGCTCCTATCAATACCGAAAAGCATTCCCACTGTTAATAAATGATTGGCGGCAAAAGTGGAATAACCCAACCATGCCTTTTTATTTTGTACAACTGGCCACATTCAATTCATCGGGCAACAGCAACGAAGGTTGTGGCTGGGCTGAGTTAAGGGAAGCTCAAACCTTGACCTTATCCTTGCCATACACAGGCATGTGTGTTACTACGGATATTGGCAATCCAAACGATGTTCATCCCACCAATAAGCAGGATGTTGGAAAACGATTGGCTGCTATGGCGTTAAATGATGTGTATAATAAAAAAATGGTCTGCAAGGGGCCCTCATTCCAATCAATGGAAATTATAGGCAATCAGGTGGTTGTATCATTCAACGACTTGGGCGGTGGCTTAACAACTCCCGACAAATATGGTTATGTAAAAGGATTTGAATTGGCAGGAAATGACAGTGTATTTTATTTTGCCAAAGCCTATATACAGGGCAATACGGTAGTTGTTTCAAATGAAAACGTGGGCTCTCCGGCTGCTGTGCGTTTTAGTTGGATGGCTGATGCATCGGAAAGCAATTTATTCAACAAAGAAGGCTTTCCTGCTGTTCCTTTCAGAACAGATCAATGGAAGACCGTAACTAAGGATGTAAAATATTCGATTGAAATAATAAAATAGTTTAACCTAAAAAAACTCTAAATCCATAGCCAAATGATTAAAAAAACACTCGCTATTTATATCCTACTGCTGGGAATAACAAGCTCATTATTTGGACTTGACAATGCAATACCGATTCAGATTACCGGCAGCATTACTTGTGCTAAAAAACCAATTGCTTCCGTTGTGGTAAGCGATGGAATAAGTGTGGTTAAAACCGACAATAATGGTGTATATAAGTTGTTTTCAAGTTCCGATAGGGATTTTGTATTTTATTCGTTGCCATCGGGGTATGAATCACCCATTGTGGATGGGGTGCCGGTTTTTTATAAAGCATTAAATAAACAAAACGAAAAGCAACAAATTGATTTTGAACTAACCCGTTCCAGCCAATCGCAAAACCAACATGCTTTTATTGTAGCAGGCGATCCACAAGTAAGTGATTTGGAAGATTGTGAATTGCTGGAATTAGTGATGGTGGACATCCAAAAAACTGCGTCCAATTTGTCTACAAAAATGCCGGTGCATGCCATAAGCATGGGCGACAATGTATTTGACAATCTGGAATTATTCGACACATACAAACTGATTATAGCAAAAACAAACTTGCCTTTTTATCAGGTGTTAGGTAACCACGATATGGATTACAATGAACGCTCCGATGAATTGTCGGCGAAATCCTATTCTGCAAAATTTGGTCCCAGCTACTATTCCTTTAACAAAGGCAACATCCATTATGTGGTTCTGAAAGATGTTTTTTACTACGGTTATTCCTATCGTTATATAGGTTATATCAATGAAAATCAATTGGCTTGGCTTGAGAAAGATTTATCGGTAGTAAAACCAGGGAGCATCGTTGTCGTTTCGCTTCATATCCCTACCGTTTATGGCGATTCAGAGCAACCCGACAGTTATTCCACCACTTTATCAAACTCCGTAATGAACCGGGAAGCACTGTATAAAATTCTCGCTCCTTTCAATACGCATATTTTAGCTGGTCATAGCCATACGCAATGGAATACCATCATTGCACCTAAACTATTTGAGCATACCCACTCCGCAGTTTGTGCTGCTTGGTGGCAGGGTGAAATTGGTACCGATGGCACCCCAAAAGGGTATACTGTGTATGAAGTAAATGGCGACAGTA
>JAIFNJ010000122.1 GCA_020047835.1 Bacteroidota bacterium | reverse complement strand
TTGTCCTTTAGTTACAAGTGTTGGCTGCTCCTTAACTGGATTTCCAAATAAAACTTTTCCAGAAAAAACATTTAAATTAAATTCATTGCTTGAATCAATTGCTCTTAAATTGAATTGTGTTCCTAAAACCTTTGCCTGAACTCCGCCAAATATATTTACAATAAAAGGAACTTTTTCATTTTCAGTAACTTCGAATAATGCTTCACCAGATAGGGTAACATTCCTATCATTACTATTATAATCTTTACTAACCGTCAATTGCGAATTTTTATTCAAATACACCATGGTATTATCCTGCAATTGAATCTGTTGAATTGTGTTTCCTGAAAAATAGTTAACTTCTCTATCGATAAAAAGTTGTGTAGCTCCCCAAATTCCTAGTAAAATTATTATTGAAGCCGCGATAGATGTAAAGGAATATATCAACCTTCTGTTAAGCTGTTTTATTTTTTTATCAGGAATTAAGTTTTTAAATAATTCCCATTCAGCATCCACATCGGGTTTTAATTCAAAGGAAAGATTTCCAGTTAATTGCCAAACTTTTTGAAGTTCATCATAAATTACTTGATTTTCAGCATTGCGAAGCCAATCAACTAAAGCAAGCTCTTCAGCCTGTGATAGTGATATTCCAGTTATTTTTTTGGTCGCTATGTCGAAAATTTCTTCCATAATCTTATTAACTACGTATTAAACAGCTAGAGCAATGTAAACCCTACCCCTAATATTAAATATATTCCAATTAAATGAATATATGGCTTTAACGAAATGCGTAACTCTTTGAGGGCTTTGCTTATGTGCTTTTCAACTGACTTAATACTAATATCTAAATGCTCTGCAATTTCCTTATTGCTCATATCAGAATACCTACTTAAAGAAAATACTAACTGACATTTTTCAGGTAAAGCTTTTATTGCATCCTGAATAGCTTTCTCCACTTCACCCGATAAATAATCGCTGTTCCCCACTGTTTGCTGGCTTGAAAATACCACTTCGCCCACAGCATCTTCAGAAACCATCCGTTTGGATTTTTCTATCGAATTTAAAGAGGTATTTACTACAGAGCGGTGCAGATACGATTTAATATTTTGATCAACGGTAACCTCATCTTTTAAATTCCAAAGTTTTAAAAACACTTGCTGAGCCATATCTCGAGCCTCATCCTTATCTTTAACAATAGCATTGGCTACATTAACCAGATAGGTAAAATGGGTTTTAAAAAGATATTCAAATTGAGATTCAGTCATTCATATTAAAATTCGATTTCCAAAAGTATAGTTACCAAATTATTTAACAAACATTTTCTTTATTTTTCTGTTAATTGTAACCAACACAAATTGTTTACGTCAATGTATCAATTAATTTACCGTTCCAATGTAAAACAATATGTATTAGTAAAACTAAAAAAATGAAAAGAATTAAACCGAGTTTGTACCTTTTGGGTATATCATTATCTATTTCGAACATGATTTCAGCACAAGAACCCGTTGCAAAGCCTGGAAATATTGAATTACCTACTTCAAAAGCTGATTTGGAATTATTGGCTGGCTTTGATAAAGGAGATTTTAGTTATTCAGTGTCGTCGTATTTTGCCAAACCATTAAAAAGTGGTTTTCAGTTTTCGCCCAAAGGCCAGTATTTATCCTATCGCGAAAAAGATGAAAATGGTAAAAGGCATGTTTACGTAAAAAATACAAGTACCGATGTCGTTACTAAGGTAATAACCGAAGGAGATGAACTTTTAAGAGGATACAACTGGGTGAACGACAATCGCTTGATTTACATAAAGGATCAAGGAGGAAATGAAAATTACCAGCTTTTCGCCATTAACATTGATGGAACCAACGAAAAAGCATTAACTCCTTTCGATGGTGTAAAAGTTTCGATTCTGGAAACGTTAAAAGATCAGCCTGATTTTATGATCATCCAAATGAATAAAGACAATCCGGAAGTTTTTGAACCTTACAAAATAAATGTTAATACCGGTGAATTGGTTAAATTGTATGACAACAATGACCCAAACAGTCCGGTTATGGGATATGATTTTGATAAAGATGGAAATCTTAGGGGTTATACAAGGCAAGTTAATGGAACTGAAATGGAACAAATGTATCGTACCGCTTCTGATAAACCTTTCGAAGTTATTGAACATTACGATTGGAAAGGTGCATTTAGCATTGTGGGTTTTATTTATGAAAAAGGACAGGAAAATATTGCTTATGTCTCTACCAATCTTGGTCGCGATAAGCAAGTTGCCGCAAAATACGATTTAGCTAATAAAAAATTAATTGAAGTTGTTTTTGAAAATAAGGATTTTGATGCCAGCGGAATTTCCCGTTCACGCAAAAGAAACTGGGAAATTGACTATTTCTCCTACGAAGGAGAAAAGTATCATATTGAACCGGTAAGTGCTTATTACAAAAAACTTCATGCCAATTTTAAAAAGCAATTTGGCACCAAGGATTTCTGGATAACTGACTATACTGATGATGAGGATAAATACTTGCTCTACGTTACCAGTGATAAGTTATATGGGGAGTATTTTGTGTACGACGCTGTTAAAAATGAATTTAAACTTATGGTTACCTTAATGCCTGAGCTTAAAGAAAATGACATGGCTGAAATGCGACCTATAAAATTTAAAAGCCGCGATGGATTTTTGGTTTATGGATATATTACCTTACCTGCTCAGGCATTAACAGGTAAAAAGGTTCCAATGATAGTCAATCCTCACGGTGGACCTTATGGAGTAAGGGATTCCTGGGGATTTAATCCTGAAACCCAGCTTTTTGCTAGTCGTGGTTATGCTACGTTACAAGTAAATTACAGAGGGTCGGGAGGTTATGGTAAAGAATTTTATTTAGCCGGAAGCAAGCAAATTGGCCGCAATATGTTAAACGATTTGGAAGATGGAGTAAAATACTGTATCGAACAAGGGTGGGTTGATAATACCAAAATAGCCATTTATGGTGCCAGCTATGGCGGATTAGCAACATTAGGAAGCTTAATCAAAACTCCGGATTTGTATGTTTGTGGCGTTGATTATGTTGGCGTATCGAATTTATTTACGTTTGTTAGCTCATTCCCTGCTTATTGGAAACCATTTATGGCACAGTTTTATGCTCAATGGTATGATCCGGAAAACCCTGAAGAGAAAAAAATAATGGAAGAAGTGTCGCCTGCATTAAGGGCTGCAGAAATTACCAAACCATTATTTGTGGTTCAGGGGGCTAATGATCCCAGGGTAAATATCAATGAATCGGACCAAATTGTCACTACGTTGCGCGCTAAGGGTAAAGATATTCCTTACATGGTAAAGTATAACGAAGGACACGGTTTTGGACACGAAGAGAACCAATTGGAACTTTATCGGTACATGTTGGGATTTTTTGCCAAATATTTGAAACCCTAAATCCGGAAGAAAATTATTTTCTTAAGGATTCTATTAAGAAGATAAAACTTTCTATTATTCAAAATATAAATTCAAATGATCATCTAAAGGAACCTTGTCAAGTAAATGGGCGAGGTTTCTTTATTTGTGCTAATTATTCCAAAGTTTCTTTTGCCGTTTTGGCTTTTTTGTGAATTTCTGTTTTATAAATAGGTGAATCCAATTGAATGCACCTATTATAATATTTTATAGCATTGCTGCTTTCATTGGAGTGTTTAAATAGTTCACCCAAATAATAAGCCGAATAGGCTGGATAATAGTATTCACTTTCTAATTTTGAGTTTACCACCATTTGATAAAAAGGGATCGCTTTGTCAATTTCACCAATCTTATGATAAGCACGGGCAAGCCGATAGGCATATTCCAATTTTTGCGTCTGGTTAAAAGTATGGATTGATTTCTTTATTGATAGAAGAACATGAATGGAGCTTAAATAGTCACCACCATCAAAAAGAAGCCGGCTTTGAATTATTTCAGCCACCCAATTATTAGCATGTTTTGCTTCATACTGGGCTTGCTGGTCAGCCCAAATACCATTCACAGGAGTTTGTTGAATTAATGCAACTAAACTATCTGCCGACTTTAATTGATTTGTTGTTAAATAATACCACGAAAGTTTCAGCCTTGCATAAGTGACCTGATTGTCGTTTTTCTGATTTTTCATAAAAAGCTGCAGGTACTTTATCGATGAGGAAGAACCATTATTCAATAAACCGATTCCATACCATAAATTCAATACATTGTATTGTTGGTTAAATCCCAAAGAATCAGCCTTACATAAAACTTGTAAATTCGCCTGATATTGTTCCAACTTATTATAAATCATTGAAGTGGTAAAGGCTTCCAATGGACCTTTTTTAGCAAAATCAAGGGTGGGAATTTTAAAAATTGGAAGCGTTTCGGGGGAAATGTCACCAAACAAAATCTGCAATAAATAACCAGCAAGCTCTGTTTCCCTGTAGCTGACTGAACTTTCTTCAAGTCCAACTCTGGCTTCTTTCCATATACTTTGAAATTCTGATTTCCAAAATTCATTGCTTTCACTTTTTTTCCCGAATACATTTGAATTTATCCAAGCATCAATTGCTTTAAAAATTAAGGTGTGTTTTTGGTTCAGAGTGAAGTTTGGATATCTTTTTTCATTTGCCTTATGATTCCGTTGCGCATTCCAGTATGAATCTATTGTTTTCACCATATTGCCCTTTTCAAAATTCAAGTAGCAAGTCATCAAATTTACATCGGCCAAACAATAATAGTAAAATGGATCATCTGCATTTAATTTTTCAATTCGTGCTTTTTGGGTTTCAATTTGAGCGAGAAGAGAATCAAGCAAAATTGGTTGCGACGCTGTTTTAAAGTTTACAAAACTATGGTAGGCCTCTAACCAATAGATAACCCCATTAACATTCAAGCCCGCATTTTTGGGGAATGAATTACTATCTAATTCAAGAATGCCATTATGGATGCTTTTTTCTTTATCAGAATATACAAACTGTGCATTGCTTTTAGTAACCAATGCAAAAAGAAAAAAAAGGATCATATTAAAGTTATTTCTCACGATGAGTTTTTTAACCAAAATAGTGATTGAAGGTAAAAAAAAAGGTTGCCAATCTGACAACCTTTTTAATATTAAGATGAATTAGTTAAATTTCTTCTCCAAAACCGGCATCAACAAGTATGCGACCACAGTATTCGCAAACAATAATCCGTTTACGGGCTCTGATATCTACTTGACGTTGTGGCGGAATTTTATTAAAACACCCACCGCAAGCATCCCGCTGAACAGTAACTACAGCAAGGCCATTGCGGGCATTGCTCTTAATCCGGCGATATGCTAGAACGTAGCGTTCATCAATATTTGATTCAATTTCTTCAATTTTGTCATGCAACCTTTTCTCTTCGAGTTCGGTTTCTGAAACTATGGAATTTAGTTCTTTTTGTTTATGAACTAAATCATCGCTGCGTTCATCAAATGTTTTCTGAGCTGAAGCAATAATTTCATTTTTCTTTTCGATATCGGTCGTAAATTCACGGATTCTTTTTTCACAAAGCTGAATTTCCAGAGTTTGGAACTCAATTTCTTTCGATAAAGAATCGAACTCGCGATTGTTTCGAACATTGTTTTGTTGATCCTGATATTTTTTTATTAAAAGTTGAGAATTAATAATCTCGTTCTTTTTATTAGAAGCAACCTGCTCTAATTCTTTTACCTCAGTTTTAAGGTTTTCGATACGAGTGCTTAATCCAGCCAGTTCATCTTCAAGATCCTGCACCTCAAGAGGTAATTCACCCCGAAGCATGGAGATTTTGTTGATTTCACTATCAACCATTTGCAGATCATACAAAAATCTAAGTTTCTGCTCCATGGTTATATCCACATGTTTTCCGTCTTTATTCAATGTATCCGTCATTGTATTATAAGTATTTTATCGGATTTGTATTTATTTTTGACAAATGAACTGCAAAAGTAGAAAATTTTCTTGTAACTAATTCATAAAATAATTCTTTTGTGAATTGTTCACTTTCATAATGTCCAATATCGGCAATTACTAACTTTTTATCCGCATCAAAAAACTGATGGTATTTAATGTCTCCGGTAATAAAAATGTCGGCTCCGGCCTTAATGGCATCCTTCAATAAAAAACTACCTGATCCACCACATACCGCCACTTTTTTGATTGGCTTATTTAAAAGTTGAGAATATCTTACGCTACCGGCAATAAATATTTTTTTAATATGCGATAGAAATTCAAACTCATTCATTAACTCTGGTAGCTCACCCATCATACCAGATCCCACCTGTAACCACTCATTCTGAAGATTTATAAGGTCATACGCAACTTCTTCGTATGGATGAACTGATTTCATTGCATTTATTACTTTAGCTGAAAGATAAGCCGGAATCACTAGTTCTAATCGGGTTTCGGACTCAGAATGAATTTCACCCTTTTCTCCAACAAACGGATTGGTTTGTTCCCCGGCTCTATAGGTTCCTATTCCTTTACCATTAAAACTGCAAGAATCGTAATTACCAATTTTACCGGCCCCTGCTTCAAACATGGCTTTCCTTACTATATCGGCATAACTATCAGGAACAAACACAATAATTTTTTGCAATTCACCTTTTAATGGCTTCAATATCTGAGTGTTTTGCAATTTAAGAAGTTGGCAAATTTTTGTATTAACGCCATTTTCAAGCACATTGTCGAGGTTGGTATGAGCCGAATATATAGCAATATCGTGCTTTATAGCCAAAATCACGGAACGCTCCACATAATTCTGTCCGGTTAATTTCTTGAGTCCCGTAAAAATAATTGGATGATGCGATATGATGAGGTTTGCACCCATTTGCATTGCTTCTTCAATAACTTCTTCAGTAATATCTAAAGCAATTAAAACACTGGTTATTTCACTGTTTTTATTTCCAAGCAATAACCCGGAATTATCGTACGATTCCTGCAATGGAATTGGCGCCAATTCTTCAAGATAATGAATTAATGAACTGATTTGCATATTTTTTTTCTTTAAAAAAACAAACTTGATGGAAATTGAATCATCTATATTTTAAATCCAATTACCAGAATATCATCGGTTTGTTCATTAGCCCCTTTCCAGTCTTGAAATGTTTTTTTCATTATTTTGTATTGTTTTTCCATGGGCAAATCTGAATGTAAAAGAATCGATTTTTTCAAATTGGCTAAAAAGAATTTTCGGTTTTCATTGCCTCCAAACTGGTCGGCAAATCCGTCGGTAAAAAGATAAATGATGTCGCCATCTTTTAGCTGAATATTGTGGTTATTAAAAGCTTTACCATCAAAATGATGAACCCCAATTGGCATTCTATTAGGCTTAAATTCAATTAGTTCACCAGAACGGACTAGATACATCGGTCGGTTAGCACCTGCAAACTGAAGTACTTTTGTTTGCTTATCTAAAATACACAAAGCCATATCCATTCCATCGCGGTTTTCAACTGAACGTTTACCTTGCCGCAGGGCGTTTTTAATTCTTATTCGCAATTGATTCAATATTTCACCCGCCGTTGGTTCTTGGTTTTGGAGGGTTATTTCGTTGAGCAACGATAATCCTAAAATAGTAATGAGGGCCCCAGGAACGCCATGTCCAGTACAATCGGCTAAAGCACAAACTACCTTATCTTTGTGTTGACCACACTCCTTGAAAAAGTAAAAATCGCCACTCACAATATCTTTTGGTTGCCAAAAAACAAACGATTCAGGAAAATAGGTTCTTATGGTTTCTGTATCTTGCAGCAATCCTTGCTGTATTTCTTTGGCATACTGAATGCTATCGGTAATATGCTTGTTTTGAAGTTCTAATTCTGTTTTTTGAATTTCAATGGTCTTTTTTTCATTTTCGAAATTTCTACGCAACGAACTGAAAATTAGTGCCGAGAAACCGATAACATAACCAACCGTTAACAGTAAATCAGCATTTCTTATGGATTCACTTGGGTATGATAAAACTAAATTAGGAAAATAATAGCTGATAAGATATAATATGACCAGATTTCCTATAACTAAAAAGCTAATTATTAGGTGTTTATTATGGTTGGTTATACTTAAAAAAACAAATAAGGTAAGTACATAAAGGTAATTGATTGATCCATTGGGGCCCTCATTCAGCAGCCAAGAGCCACTTAAAATGAGCAATGCTACTATTATGTATGTCCAGATAAAGAATTGATGTAAAATTCTTGAATTAATATATATGTAAATCAGAAATATGGACCCAAATGCAATTATAACTTGCAAAACTTCGGGCATATCAAGATTGGCATTTATTATTAAGCTTAGAATTGAAACCAGGAAGGAAACAAAAACTGCAATATTAAAAAGGCGTTTTTCAACATCAAAATCAAGGGAATTACCAGCAATCAGTATATCAAATTGTTTCAGTTTGTTTTTTATCATAAGATTATTTCTTCTCAAATATATATTAATTTGGCTAAACACATAGAAAACTTAAATGGTTCAAAAT
>JAIFNJ010000101.1 GCA_020047835.1 Bacteroidota bacterium | reverse complement strand
AATCATTCAAAATTTCATTTAACACCTATCAAGCGGGAAGAAAATACCACGGCGTTGAAAAAATGAACTTGAATGGCGAACATAATGATCCTTCAATTATTCGAAGCCATTTGACCTGGAACTTATTTGCTACGATGAATGTGCCAGCTTCACGAAGTAATCACGTGAATGTTTTTATCAACAACCGATTCTATGGTTTGTATATCAACGTGGAACATGTGGATGAAGAATTTGTTGAAAGCCGGTATGCTAATCAATTCGGAAACCTTTACAAATGCTTGTATCCGGCCAATTTAAGCTATTTGGGTACCAACCCCAATGATTATAAAAACAATGGTTATGAATTGAAAACCAATGTGGAAAAAGATGATTACTCCGATTTAATAAATTTTATACATACGCTGGATAATTCAACCCCAGCGCAACTGCCGGAAAAGTTGGAGCCCATTTTTAATGTCAATAGTTATATCCGTTATTTAGCCGTCGAAATTTTTAGCGGGCATTGGGATGGCTATTCCTTCAATAAAAATAACTATTACCTATACAACAATGCTTTTACTGGAAAATTCGAGTTCATACCTTACGATACCGATAATACCTTCGGCATCGATTGGTTCAATATCGATTGGGCAACCAGAGATATTTATAATTGGTGGCCCGAATGGGAGGACAGGCAGTTAACCTCAAAAATTTTAGGGAATCAAGTTTATAAAGATCGCTTTTCATTTTTTATGAACGAATTGATTACCAAACATGCAAATGTTGATACTTATTTTACTGAAATTGATGCCATTAAATCAAAAATTGATGCTTCAGCCGAAGCTGACATATACCGCACCCTCGATTATGGGTGGTCCATCAATGATTTTCATCGATCGTATTCCGAAAAGTTAGGAAATCATGTGAAATATGGAATCAAACCTTTTATTTCAACCCGAATTGCTAGTATTAAAAACCAACTCGTTGTTAATCCAATAGCTCCAATAGTCTCCAATGTCTATCATAATTATCCACCGTTAACTGAAGCAATTACCATTAAGGTGGATATTGTTGACGATGAACTCAATCCAACAGCCTCGGTTTATTATCGGTTTAATGATGAAGCTACCACTTCATTACCCATGAGTTATCAAAACGGAGAGCTTTATACCGCTTCACTCCCATCAATCAATCAACCGGGAACGGTTTACTTTTATCTAGTTGCCACAGATGCAAGCAATAAAACTACCCGCGAGCCATCAGTTGGAGAATACGCTTTAAAAATTGGAATCAGTGATGCAACACTTACCATCAATGAATTTATGACGGGCAATACCCAATCCATAGTTGATAATCATGGAGAGGCCGCTGATTGGATTGAGATTAAAAACACAGGCTTGCAAGCCGTTAGTTTGCTTAACAAATATCTTACTGATGATTTAACCCATACAACCAAATGGAGTTTTCCTGACGTTACACTGGAACCGGGTGCGTTTTACATAGTTTGGGCCGACGATGATGCCAAGCAGGGCCCGAACCATACCAATTTTAAGCTGAGCCAGAATGGGGAATCGCTCGGTATTTTTGATTCCTTTGAAACCAATTATGCAGCCATTGAAACGTTCAGTTTTACCCCTCAGGATGATGATATTTCGTATGGGAAAAACAGTGCCGGTAAATTCGTGCAGCAAAACTTCATAACTCCGGGCGGAGAAAATGAATCAGCCGATGTTTCGTATATTACCTTTCATTACAACATGAACAAGCAACTACAGGATGGAAACTTTAATTCATTGGTCGATTTTATAGATATTGCCGGTACTTTTAATGACTGGAAAGGAAATGAAATAATATATGATGGAAATAAGGATGGCATCTATAGCATTACGCTGTTTGGCTTTGCTGCCAATGAAACCATTGAATATAAAGCACGAATAAACGCAGATTGGGGTACTGCTGAATTTCCTGAATTAGGAGGAGATGGAAATCGCATGTATCAGGTCATTTCAGGATCCAACATTCTGGAACATTGGTATAACGATGAAAAAACAGGTATTGCCTCTTTAAAAAACCGTTCCGAACTATCCATATTTCCAAATCCAGTAAATCAACAGCTGGTAACTATTGAATTCCCAACAGCAATTGAGCAACTGACTATTTATAACTTAAATGGGATTGAAATTTTTACTGGCAAGTATTCCGAAAGAATCATTCACCTGGAACAAAACATAGAATCAGGTATTTACTTGATTCAAATTACTTCAGAAAAAAAATCCTATCAATCGAAAATAATTATTCAGTAAGATTTTGATTACGATTTTTTTTGGGTTTGCGATGAGGAGGTTCCTTATTGCAATGCCTTACCATTTATTCTGGCTCTGATTCAAAACCCGATGGAAGGTTTTTACTTGTCTTCGCTCCTATTTTTCGCAAATCTTCGGTTCGTTGAATTAAGTTTCCTCTCCCATATTTAATCTTATTGAGGGAGGCATCCAAGGCTTTCTGTGTCTGCTTTAACCGGGAATCCACATCGTTTAAATCGTTTAAAAGTCCTACAAATTTATCATACAGATCGCCACTTTTTTGGGCTATTTCAATAGCATTTTTAGTCTGATTTTCCTGTCGCCAGATAGATGAAATGGTTAACAGCGTTGCAATTAATGTGGAAGGACTTACAATCACTATTTTATTTTCCCAGGCCAAGTTAAACAATTGCGCATCCTCTTTTATGGCAAGGCTAAACGAAGATTCCACAGGAACAAACATTAAAACGTATTCCGGAGTATTTAAACCGCCCAACTTATAATATTTTTTTTCGGCCAATTCTTTTACATGATTACGTATGCTTTGTATATGAAGTTTAAGGTATTTATTGTGTTCCTCGTTATCCAAAGCATTTGCAAATTGCTCAAACGCCACCAAAGAAACTTTAGCATGTTGCATTTGAGTTTGGTATTCCCTATTTTTCTCTAAGCCACTGCTTTCCAAAATTCGTTCTAAAACTACTTCGCCCCAATTCCCCTGAACTTTAACATCACCCTTTAAAGCCCGTGTCAAGTTGTCAGCTTCACGACTTATCCGCAGGTTTAATTCAAAAAGTTTTTTAATCTCAACTTGCAGCGTAGTTTGATCTTTCAAATTTCTCAAATAGGTATCTTCCACCTTTTGTTCAAACTCCTTCAGTTTTTGACTAAGCGGATTTAGAACCGTTTGTAAGTTCTCACTATTCTGTTGCGTAAAAACCTTTGACTTTTCGTCCATAATATTGTTGGCCAATACTTTGAACTGATCGGTAAACTGTTTTTGCAGGTTGTCCACTTCACTTTTATAAGCAGTAAAACGTTCTTCTAAATTCAAATTATCAGCCTTAGTGGATGCTAATTGCCCGGTAAGTGATAATAGAGCATTTCTGCTTGCTTCCAAATCAGAATGTACTTTATTAATTTCAGCATTCAACCATTCTAATTGAGCCTTACTAAGCTGTTCCTGAATTTGTTTTTCGGCAAGAAGACTTTGCGCAGCAATTAATTGCTCATTAGCTATATAATTGCTTTTTATGTAAACATAAACTGCAAGTCCGCCGCAAACAAAGCCTATAGACAAAAAGAATATAATAAATCCCACTTCCATATGTAAAATATAAGCATTAATGCTTTAAAAATACATTGATTTTATGGGCTTAAAAAATGAAAAAACAATCATTTTAACGTTATTCGATAACAAAAATCAGTATTTTCCGTTTAAAAGCAAGTTCTCTAAAATTTAATTGGCACGTAGTTAGTATAGCACTATTAAGTTTAGAAAATGGTGGGTTTAATTTTTAAATAACAGATTGTGAATACAAAGCAGCAATAAATGGTTAAATTTAGTGCCCCCTTTAAAATAGAAAAAATACATTAAAAATGATTCAAGATCCCATAAATAGTCCTTACATAACTGCGATGCTCCGTCGTCACCGGTATTATACAAAAACCGGCTTCTATAAGTTTTTATTATTAAATACATTAAAAGTTCTAGCTATAATCTTAGCCGTGGTAATTGTTTTTATCATTCTCGAGAAATGGGTGCTAGATTTTGAAGCAATTTTTAAATCAATATTCAATGATTTAAGCAATGGATTGGTACTCATTGTATTTCTGTTATCGGAATCTTTTTTTGGCCTAATTCCTCCCGACTTATTCATTTTATGGGGACGAAAGTTTGAAAGCCCATGGCTCATGGTAGCCCTTTTATCCGCCATATCTTACATGGGTGGAGTAATTTCATATGCCTGGGGTTATAAAGTGGGAGGCATAAAAAAAATAAACTTATACTTAACAAAACGATTTAAAGATAATTTTACAAAAATCAAACGCTGGGGAGCCTTATTTATAATTGTAGCGGCTCTTTTCCCTATTCCCTATAGTGTAGTGTGCGTTCTATCAGGAATGTTAAAATACCCATTCAAAATATTCCTTTGGTTAGGATTATTCCGAATTCTGCGTTTTTTTATCTACGGTCTGGTATTGTTTGGTATTCTCAGCATGTAATAATTAGTTGATAAGCCTTACCTTTTTATTGATAATTGAGTACCAAAAAACTACTATAATTTTGTACTTTTAACCTGCCCGTTAAAAAGACGAATCATAAAAAAACCATGCAAGAAATTATCAATCGGCCGCCAACTAATAACATGCTGCGTCGCCACCGATACTATGCTAAAAGCGGCTTTTACTCATTCCTAATTAAAAACACGATTAAAGTATTAGTCATTGTAGCGGCGATAATTGTGACTTTGTTAGCGGTTGAAAAATGGATTATTGATACCGATGTGTTTTTTGAATACCTATTCAGAGATTTAAATAATGGACTTGTAATTGCAGTGTTCGGAATATCACAAGCGTTATTAGGTTTTATTCCACCTGATTTATTTATAATTTGGTCACGAAAATTCGAAAACCCATGGCCTATAGTCAGTTTGCTTGCAATACTTTCGTATATAGGTGGTATTGTTTCATTCAGTTTGGGAATGAAAATACAAACCATTCCAAGGATTAGCCAATACATTTCGGTTCGATTTAAAAATACGTCATCTAAAGTACGCCGCTGGGGCGGCTTGTTCATTGTTTTGGCAGCACTTTTCCCGATTCCTTACAGTACAGTTTGCTTTATTATAGGCATGATGAAATATCCGTTTAAACTATTCATTTGGTTGGGTTTATTCCGCATTTTACGCTTTTTTATTTATGGATTGGTGCTTTTTGGAATTCTCAGCCTATAACTGCTCTATATAACAATTACTTATGGGTTATTGGCAACTCATTATTTGCAATTTTAACATTACCATTGTTCATTTAAAAATTTATGGTTAATTTGCTCTTATTCAAGTAATCATTTGACCTGCTAATCTCGTGAAACGGATTCTACTACTAATTAGTTTTTTGGTTAATTGCAATTTGATACATTCGCAAAATGCTATCAATACTCTTTTTGTATCCGTTGATACCAATTTATTGCCGTCAGAAAAACTTACCTTTTTGTTTAATTATTGCGAATTGAATGCAAGCAAAAACCCCAATGCTGTTAGGCAAATTTTAATTGAAGCTAAGGCCTTTATGGATATCAAAAACCTGAACCATCGAAAAGGAGAGTATTCATATCAATATGCTACTTATTATGCAACCATTCATAATTTCGACAGCGCCATAACTTTATACACACTATCGTTGCAACTGGCTCCTGAAAACAATAGCGATTTACACAGTAAAATAAATACGAAACTTGCATTAATTTACAGGGAACAAGGTCTTTTGCAACAAGCATTAAAAAGTATAGAAAAAGCAATAAGCTACAGTAAAACCTCCAATAACAACTCCTCCCTTGCTGATGCACTGATTGAACTGGGGGCTATTAATTGTGAATTAGAACTTTTTGATCAGGCACTTTCTGAGTATCAGGAAGCTATTGGGTATTACAAAACCAAAAAAGATACGCTCAGAGCACTTTCAGGCTATTTAAGCATTGGAAAACTATTTTATCAGTGGGAGAACTTTCCCATGGCTCTTGAGTATTATGATAAAGCAATTGTTCTGTTTAAAAAAATCAACAATGCAGAAGGGATAGCGACTACCTTTCTTTATAAAGGTCAGGTTTATGAAAAAATGGGTGATTTGAATGAGGCCCTAATTTCTTGCCAAATAGCAGCTGATATGTTCAATTCGGCAAATTACAACTACAAAGCAGCTTATGTATTAAACCAAATGGGCTCGATTGGAATTAAACGAAAGCACTTTAATGAAAGCAGAAAACTGTTAGAATCATCATACTCCATAATGAATGAATATGAGGATTGGTATGGGTTAGCTGAAACTCTAACAAACTTAGGTGACTTGTTTTTTGCCATGAAGAATTATACCGAGGGAGTTAACAACTATAAAGAAGCCATTGCCATTGCCGAACAAATATCTTCGCAAACCCTGCGGTTAAAATTGTACGAAAAAATGGCAACTTGTTATTATGAAGCAAGCGACTTCAAAATGGCTATGAATTATCAAACTCAGTTTTATGTTATCAATAGGCAGTTTACTGCTAATGAATTTCACTTAAAATTATCAACCCTCGAGGAGCGTTTAAATAAAGAAAGAAATGCACTAGGTGCTGGCCAAATAGAACTTTTAAAAGCAATTTCACAGTTACGGCAAAAGAATAAAATCTGGATTACAACTCTTTTTTCAGTCCTTGCCTTAATTATTGCTTCCTTTGGTATCTATTATTTCTGGTCACAAAAAAAACTAACGGTAAAAGAAAAAATTGTCAACAATAAACTACACCGAATTAACCGCCAACAAGGATATTTAAAAAATTTAAAGAGCCAACTGGACGAATTACACCGAACTATTACCCTTTATTTTTCCATCACTACACAAAGCATCCATGAACCTGTAAGAACCATCAGAAAACTGGTTGACAACAAAAAAAGCAAACCACAAACTAATGAATTGCAGACTAATGAAACTAACGATGAATCCATCATTATGGCATATAACCTACTGGAAAATCTACTCTACTGGTCAAGACTTCAGTTAAATAAATTGGATTTAGAACCTGGAAATCAATTGATTGAACCCTTAATTAATAGCGTCGTAATAATTCAACAACCAAGAGCTTTAGCAAAAAATATTAGATGCCGAATACATGTTGAATCAGGAATCTCTGGATATTTCGATTATAAGTTAATAGAAATTGCGCTGCGAAACTTAATTGAGAATGCCATCAAATTTTCAACATTTGATGGTGAAGTAATCGTCCGTGCAAAAAAAGAGGGTGAAACCATACATATTTCTATTTCAGATAATGGCATTGGATTTACCCGCGACCAACTCAATGGTATCTTTTTAGTAACTAAAAACTACATCTCACAAGGCACTCATGGTGAAAAGGGTGGCGGATTAGGATTGCTATTAGCCAAAGTATTTATTGAACGCAATTTTGGAATTCTTACCATTGAAAGCTCCATTGCTATTGGCACTAATGTGATGGTTATTTTACCCAGCTCAAAAAGACAGGTTTCGAAATAGTAATCTACTTATCGATCGTTTTTAAATCGGTTGATAAATAAGTGCTACTATCTTTTCCAACTCTTGTGCATCAACACTATCAAAGGTGTTGAGTTTATCGCTGTCAATATCCAGCACTCCAACAATGGCACCAAATCCATCTTTAACAGGAATTACAATTTCCGATTGAGAACGGGAATCGCAGGCAATATGGCCGGGAAATAGTTCCACATTGGGCACTACTATGGATTTTTTTTGATTGATACCAGCCCAACAAACACCGACATCTTTTTTCAGCTCCATGCAAGCTACCGGACCTTGATAGGTGCGAACTACCAACCGTCCGTCGACAGTTAATAAATAAAAGCCGGTCCAAAAGAAATCAGGCATTTTATGGTGTAAAACAGCAGCAATGGAACTCATTCGGGCAGAAACATCCGCACTTTTTTTCAATAATTCCGATAATTGAACATATAGTCTTTGATATCTGGCTTTTTTCTTTGCAGCATCCATACTTCCTGTAATTAATAATGGAAACGAAGATATAGGATTTGAGATACATCACCAACTTATTTCACCAAATCAATAACAATTCCATATGATTAATCCATGCCTTAATCGCAATGAATGTATTGAGCTACCAGCTTTTCAATCATTTCACTTTTTCCATACATCCGCTCACTCAAATCTTTATCATCGAAAGCTTTAAGCCGAGAAATAATTCGATTGATGGTGCCGGAAGGAAAAATATTGTTTTCTTCAAAAATTGCCCGCTGCTTTTCAAGGCATTCCGCTGATTCAAAACATGATTGTGGCAAATGATTGAGCCGTTCCCGGGTGGATGAATTTTCTTCTTTAAAAATATTAACATCAACGTATAAATCTTTAGCTTTTTCAAGGGAATCTTTATCTAACAACCCTTTTTTTGCTCCAATAATTAAGCCGGCCATTAAATGATGCAAATCAGCTGAGCCATCAGCTGCCCTGAATTCAACGGTTTGCTTGCCTGGAATATAGGGAATCTCCCCTTTTTCCTGAGGATTTGCATTTTTAATCATGTTTGTTTTTGCAACCCAGCCCAGTGGCACCCGAACCAACACCGAGCGATTGGTATCACCCCAACAAATCATTGTTGGAGCCTCCTGATGGGGAACCAACCGTAAATAAGATAACGGTATGGTATTACCAAATGCAGTTAATGAAGGTGCTACTTCGAGAATTCCAGCCATAGTTTTTTTTGCCACATCGCTAAGCTTATAATCTTCAATCATTTTATTTTCTCCATCTTTTTCAAGCATCATGTGAATATGAAGGCCACTTCCGGCTTTTCCCACAGTAATTTTTGGAGCGAAACTGATTTGAACCTGATACTTTTGGCCCAACATCCGTAAAATCCATTTTGCAATAATCAGCTGATCAACAGCATCCTCAGCATCCACCGGATTGAACTCTATTTCGTGTTGTTCATAATCCAGCGTATCTGTGGAAAAATTTCCAACTTCAGAATGTCCGTATTTTATTTTTCCTCCCGACTGTGCAATAAGCTTCATCGCCTCTACCCTAAGTGTTTCCCATTTTGTAAAAGGCATTGAATTGTGATAGCCTTTTTGGTCGGGAGTTGGATATATGGCCCCTTTTTCACTTGAAACATAATATTCAAGCTCCCCCATGGCCTTAAAAGTAAAACCGGTAGTGGCTTTGAAATTTTCATGGGCTTTTTTAAGTATGTATTCCGGTGCGCTTTCAAGCGGGTTCCCATCTGATGTATAAAATGAACACAACAAATCGAGTGCTGGTGATTCGGAAAAAGGATTAACAAAAGCAGTTTTAAACCGGGGAATCACATATAAATCGCTTCTGCCAGCTTCAATGTATGAAAATAAACTGGATCCATCTACGCGTTCGCCGGTAGATAAAACAGAATCGAGGTATTCTTTACTGGTAATTACAAAATTCAGTGTTTTTAATTTTCCGTCTTCCCCAACGTACCTGAAATTAAGTAATTCAATTCCATTTTCATCGATAAATTGAATTATATCGTGTTTAGTAAACTCCTCGGCAGGTTTCTTAATATGGCGAACCAGTTTATTCGGGTTTAACAATACTTCTCTTTCTTTCATATAACTTGTTTAATTAATTAAATATTCTCCTAAGTCTTACTATTAAAGGGCTATAAAACATTATACTTTATTTGTTCAATAAATTAATTTCTGTTTAAAATAACCCTATATGTATTGCTAAAAGTATTAGTAAACTATTTTGATTCAAATGATAATTCTCAGTTAAAATAAGAAGAATTGGATACTTGGTAAACGAAATTAAAAAATTCCAAAGGAGAAAAACACGTTGCATAATCCAAATGGAATTGTTAATTACACAAACACGAGACAATAATTTCATGATCCGGTAAATGTATCATCGGAAACCAATTAGCCGCAAGAAAATGAAAGAAAAGCTGATATTAGTATATACGGGTTACGGTTACTTCTATACCTTTTTCTTCCAAAAAACTAATAATTTTTGGAAAAAGATTCGGTTGCTCCGCCAAAATTTCAGGAGGAATTAATCCTTTCTTATCAAATAATCCTTCCAATACAATTTTTGCAACAGCAACGCAGGTATAGCCTGTGGTGCGTGCCATACTGTGAATTCCTGATTTGGTATCGAATTTATCGTAAATTAAATATTCATATCCAACCAATTCCAGATTTGTTGAACCCAATACTTTTGCTTTTAAAACAGTAAAATCCTCCTCGCCTTGTTTCAATTCCCATAAGGGAAGCAACAATTGAGTGGTAACATCAATAGGTTTTACTTTAACCCCTTTTACCTCAATTTCATGCTGAGAAAAGAATCCGCTTTCGCGCAGAACTTTCAAATATTCGATAGCCCCTGGGTATCGCAAGGTCTTTTCAACCATGTTTGGAACTTTCATGGTTTTAAGCAAAGTCCTCAAACCATCAGAGTTCCAAGCTTCTAAAGTTCCAATATTTTTAAAACTAATTAACTCTGGGTCGCTCAAGGCATCTTTAGTAACTTGGTGACCGTTTTCCATATAACGTGCGGGCCTTACATATTCTTCGATAACATCAGCCGGTGAAAAAACAGCCTTATATTCCCAGGGCCATTCCCTAATAATTGGCAACCCACCCACCACACATTCATACCTATCTACCTTCATACTGGAATTGTGATAGCCTAAAATCATATTGCTAATACCGGGGGCAATACCGCAATCCATAATGACCGAAACTTTTTTATGCTTAGCCCGCTCATCTAAATCAAATGGATCTTCAGGAAAAAAGGAAATATCCACCATGTTTTTACCGGCATCAATTACCTTTTTAATTACTTCGTATCCCAAAAAACCAGGAACAGCACCAATTACCAAATCAGCATCAGCAATATGCTTTTCCAGTGCTTTACGGTCGGTAACATCGGCTTGGATACTTGTAATTCCAAAATCGCGCCTAAATTTACTATTGGACAAGTCGTTAATGTCAATTACGGCTACCTTATATTGCCTACTTAACTCCATTGCAATGGTACTGCCCACTAAACCCCCACCAAGTACTATAATTTTCTTGCTCATAAAGGTCAATTTTAAAAAACCAAATTACAACAATTATGGTATATTATCAATAATGTTTTTAAATTAAACATTGCCGATTATATTTAGGCAACAAACAAAATTAATAAATATATTGCTAAATTGAAGCGCCACTAACAATGAAATAAAGGGGAATTTCCGGCATCAGAGTATGATAGTGTAAGAGCATTTTATAAAGCCGTTTCGACTGCCGATGAAAACAGAATAGTGCTGATTAAAAAATTATAAAGAACTACTAAAAAAGAGTTTCTCGTTTTACCAAAAAGGGTATTAACACATCACGGAAATCG
>JAIFNJ010000234.1 GCA_020047835.1 Bacteroidota bacterium | reverse complement strand
TTTTATAGCTTTGTCGCAAAATTTATTATTTGTTTAATTATGGAGTTTACTGCTAATCAGATTGCCGTATTTTTAAAAGGCAACGTTGATGGAAATGGAGAAGTTAAGGTGAATAATGTTGCCAAAATTGAAGATGCAACTTCAGGAACCCTAGCTTTTTTGGCAAATCCAAAATATGAATCGTATCTCTATTCTACCAATGCTTCAGTAGTATTGGTGAATGAAGGTTTTAAACCCGATAAAACGGTTAAAGCCACCCTAATTTATGTAAACGATGCCTATCAGGCTTTTGCTTCGCTACTGGAACTGGTTGCTCAAGCTATGTATGAGCCAAAACTTGGAATTGAAGAACCAAGCTATATTCACCCTACAGCTTCCTATGGAAAAGATGTTTTTGTGGGTGCCTTTGCCTACATTGGCAAAAATGTAAAAATGGGAGAAAACGTGAAAATATATCCGCAGGCTTATGTAGGCAACAATTGCATTCTTGGTGACAACTGCACCCTTTATTCTGGTGCCCGTATTTATCACGACTGCCAATTAGGAAGTAACATTACCATTCACTCCGGAGCTATTATTGGTGCCGATGGATTTGGTTTCGCCCCCACCGATACAGCAAACTATAAAAAAATTCCCCAGATAGGAAATGTTGTTATAGAAGACTTTGTTGAAATTGGAGCCAACAGCACGGTTGACCGGGCCACTATGGGCTCTACCATTATCCATAAAGGGGTTAAACTCGATAATATGGTGCACATTGCCCACAATGTAGAAATAGGAGAAAATACTGTGATGGCCGCTCAAGGAGGTATAGCCGGATCGGCAAAAATTGGCAGCGATTGTATGTTTGGCGGGCAAATAGGAATAGCTCCGCATGTTACCCTTGCCAAAGGAACCAAGCTAGGAGCCAAAAGTGGTGTAAATTCAAGTATTACCAAAGAAAACTCTACCCTTATTGGTGCTCCGGTGCAAGAATATGGAGAATGGGCAAAAGCACAAGTTCACTATCGTAACTTACCAAAAATTGTAGCCCGTCTGAATGCCTTAGAAAAGGAGTTAGCAGAGCTTAAGAAAAAATAAAATTTATACTGAAAAATTAAAGCCGATGGTTCGTTCATCGGCTTTTTTTATGCATTTTTCAATTCAAAAAATATCTTTATTCTCTTCTCAATCTTTTCATCAATACCTTCTTCTCTCTGATTTGCTTCTAAAAGGCTTAGTGGGCGATGTAACAAACTGTATTTCGCCGGGATCTTTCACTATTTCAAAATCGAGTTGTTTTTTGACCATATTGGCCGAAACAACTTTTATTGTCACATCATCGCCCATGGTATAACGGCGTTTAGAACGCTCACCTATCAGGGCAAATTCAGCCTCATCGAATTCGTAAAAATCGTCGGTTAAGGTTCGTACCGGAACCATACCTTCGCATTTATTATCATTTAGTTCTACATAAATTCCCCACTGGGTTACCCCCGATATGATTCCTGTAAACTCTTTGCCCACGTTGTCTTTCATAAACTCCACCTGTTTGTATTTAACAGAGGCTCTTTCGGCATTGGCCGCTAGCTGTTCCATGTCAGAGGAGTGTTTACACATTTCTTCGTATTGATCTTCCGAAAATGACTTTCCACCTTCCAGATAATGTTCCAACATGCGGTGCACCATCATATCGGGATACCGCCGTATGGGTGAGGTAAAGTGCGAATAATAATCGAAGGCCAACCCATAATGGCCAATATTCTTAGTTGAATAGATTGCTTTTGCCATGGTACGGATGGCCAGGGTTTCTACTACTGTTTGCTCATTTTTCCCCTGCACATCAACCAGCAACTGGTTCATTGATTCTGCAATTTTTTTAGGGGTTTTGGTTTGCACCTGATACCCAAACCGCTTGATAAACAAAGCAAAGGCATTTAGTTTTTCTTGATTGGGTTCGTCGTGTATTCGATATACAAAAGTACGTGCTTTATGGTTAGCATCGGGTTTACCGATAAATTCGGCCACTTTTTTATTGGCCAGCAACATAAACTCTTCAATTAACTGGTTACTTGCTTTGTTTTCTTTCAGATACACGCCAATGGGTTTTGCATTTTCATCAAGATTAAATTTAACCTCGCTTCGCTCGAATGCAATGGAGCCTGCCTGGAACCTTTTTTTGCGCAGTTTTACAGCCAACTCCTGCAAAGAGAGTATTTCCTCCTTCAAGTCGCCTTCACCGGTTTCAATTACTTCTTGAGCTTCTTCATAAGAAAAACGCCGGACTGAATTGATGATGGTTTTTCCGAACCATTGTTTAATAATATGTGCTTCTTCGTCCAATTCAAATACCGCAGAAAAACAGAGTTTGTCTTCATTAGGCCGCAATGAACAGATTAAATTTGAAAGCCGTTCCGGCAACATAGGAACAACCCTATCAACCAAATAAACTGAGGTTGCCCGTTCATAAGCTTCTTTTTCCAAGGTGGAATTAGGCCTTACGTAATGGGTAACATCGGCAATATGCACGCCCACTTCAATGTTGCCATTCTTGAGTTTTCGATAGGAAAGGGCATCATCAAAATCTTTAGCATCAAAAGGGTCGATGGTGAACGTAGTAATTTTCCGAAAATCGCGGCGTTTGCTGATTTCCTCTTCACTAATTATATCTGAAATTTTTTCAGCTGATTCGAGCACTCTTTTGGGAAATTCATAAGGTAGTCCAAATTCAGCTAATATAGCATGCATTTCTACCTCATTATCGCCGGGCATTCCAAGCACTTCAATTATTTCACCAATAGGGTTTTTCTGGTTTTCGGGCCAATCAATGATTTTTGCAATGGCTTTTTGACCACTAGTTGCTTTATTTAGTTTATCGATAGGAATAAAAATATCGAAAGGCATTTGGTTTTTTTCGGGAATAAGAAATGCAAAATGCTGAGAAACCTCAACAATGCCTACAAAAGTATCGCGGTTACGTTTTAAAATTTCAACCACTTCTCCTTCAACGTGATTGCGCATTTTACGGGCATGAACATACACTTTCACCACATCGTCGTGCAAGGCATGATTCAGGTTTTTTGCAGCAATGAACACATCCCGTTCAATTTGATCAGAAATAATATAAGCCGAACCTTTTGCGGTTAAGTCAACTTTTCCGACTATATAATTCCCCTGTGTTTTTAGTTTAAATTTTCCACGGTGTATTTCAATCAAATCGCCTTTTTTTGTCAACTCAACTAAACAACTATTTATTAATCGGCTGGTCTGAGCATCTTTAATATGCAACAGCTTGGCCATTTGCTTGTAGTTTAGAGAACGGCCCAGATCTTCATTAAATACTCCAAGTATTTTATTTATTAAAGCCGGACGGTTATAAGCAGGAGCGCTTCCAGTCTTGCTTCCGATTTCTGGTTTCATTTTTTTTGACATGATACAATTATAAATTGAGTGATAACATAAGACCTGATGTAATAATAAATCCAAGCATAAAGCCGGAATATATCTGGCTGGGATTGTGCTCCTCCAAATACAGGCGGGCAGAGCCAATAAGCCCTGCCATTAAAATTGAAAGCATTAATAACCCATTTAATTGAGATTGGTATAGAACTCCTAATACCGAAAGAAGTCCAATAAATCCACCAATACCTATCATGTGAAGACTAATTTTCCATTTCAAATGAACTATACTAGCTATTAATAGGGATACAAACGTAGTAAGCAGGAACTGTTGAAGTATTAAAGGAGCTCCCGAACGGTGCATTAAATAATAACCAAAATAATAAAAAACGGCTGTACTTAACATGGGTAAAATCCGTTCACGACTTTCAGACATAGTGATTCCGGTAATTACCTTATAATAATAAAAAATAGGCAGCATAGCCAAAGGAAAAAACAAGGTTGTTATTGCAACAATCCACAAAATGGCGGCTTTTCCATTGTAAGGTAAAAGCGATAAATGGCTGAAATACAAAATGATGAGAATCCCTGCTAACGGCATAAATACAGGGTGAAACAGGTACGAAACTGTTTTAGATGCTTGTTTAATCATGGTTTTAAAATATCCTGACAAGGTAAGTTTTTTTGCTGGTTTTTTGTGATTTTTTGAGTTATCAATATAAAAATGGCGAGGTAAGATTAGACGAATTATTTTGAAACTGATTTTGTGATTGAATTTAAACTAATGGCTTAATTCTATGGGATCGAACATTTATTTAAAATATGAAACTTTAGGCGCATGGAATATTTGCAATAAATTTAAGAAAATGCTTGCGCCGAAATCTTTATTTAATTTGTATACCCGGTGCGTTCCGCTAAAGCGAGGCAAATGCACCGAGCTATATTCTTTAAGCCTTACAGGCTAATTTGACAAATGCCTTTAAACAAATTAAAGTTCCTTTCGCAACCTTGCCACGGGTATTCCCAATTGTTCGCGGTATTTGGCTACGGTACGCCGGGCAATTTGGTACTCTTTTTCCAGAAGAATTTCCGTTAAGCGCTCATCGGTAAGGGGCCTTTTTTTATTTTCCCCATTAATGGCTTCTTCAAGAATACTTTTCACTTCACGGGCACTAACCTCTTCGCCACTGGTGGTTTGCATGGCCTCAGAGAAAAACGATTTAAGTGACAGTATTCCAAAATCGGTTTGAATGTATTTGCTATTGGCTACCCGCGAAATGGTTGAAATATCGAGCCCGGTGGCATCGGCAATATCTTTTAATATCATGGGTCTTAATTTCTTCTCATCCCCATCGATAAAGTACTCTTTCTGATACTCAAGAATAGCCTCCATAGTAACTAACAGGGTATTCTGCCGTTGCCTTATGGCATCAATGAACCAACGGGCGGAATCAAGTTTTTGCTTAACAAAGGTAATGGTTTCCTTATCGCTCCGGTTTTTCTTAGCTTTTTTACGGGAATAAGAATCCAACATGGCGGAATAGGTTTTACTTACCCTGAGGTCGGGTACATTGCGTTCGTTTAACGATATTTCAAATTTTCCGTTGATGTTTTCAAGTACAAAATCCGGTGTAATCGGCCTATTTGTTTGATCCCTAGGATCGGCAAAGCCTCCACCTGGTTTGGGATTTAAATGGAGTATCTCATCGAGGGCTTCTTTCAACTGTTCCTCCTGAATATTCAGCTTGTTGATTATTTTGTCGTAATGTTTACGAGTAAATTCCATAAAATTATCGGCCAGAATCTGTTCTGCCAATACAACAGCAGGATTGCTTTTATCTCGTTTCCGGATTTGAATTAATAGGCATTGTTGTAGGTTGATTGCCCCCACTCCCGGCGGATCAAAATCCTGAATAACCTCCAAAATATGCTCTAGCTGTTCAATGCTCGTTTCAAGATTCAAGGCAAATGCCAAATCATCCACAATAGCATCTAATTCGCGTCTTAGGTAACCGTCGTCATCAATGTTGCCAATAATGTACTCTGCCAATTTGCGCTCAAAATCGGTAAGCACCCTTAATCCCAATTGAGCTAACAAACTCTCGTGAAAAGTTGACCCCAGTGAGAAAGGAATCTCTTTCCTATCATCGTCACTTGAATAATTGTTGGCTTTTAGCTTATACGATGGCGTATCATCTTCATCGGATAGGTATTCTTCAATGGAAACCTCTTCTTGCTCCTTCTCTTCTTTGTCATCAGTATCCTGATCGAAATCCGCATCCACATTCCCCTCCTCCAATGCCGGGTTTTCTTCAATCTCTTTTTTAATGCGCTGATTCAATTGCATGGTGGGAATCTCCAACAACTTAATGAGCTGTATCTGCTGTGGAGATAACTTCTGTAATAACTTTTGTTGTAACCGTTGGTTTAACATACCCCTTCACATTTATCATTCAAAAACTTATGTTGCAATTTAATGAAAAACCTTGGTATTATTGGTATAAAATTGCATATTCCATAATAGAAAAATCATATTATGTAAACGAAAAAAGGATCTGTTTTGTTGCAGATCCTTTTAATTTAGAATGATTCTTAGGTATTAAAACTCAGCATTTTTAGGGGTGCGGGCAAAAGGAATTACGTCGCGGATGTTTCCCATTCCGGTTACAAATAGCATTAAGCGCTCAAAACCCAGTCCATATCCGCTATGCGGAACGGTGCCAAATTTGCGGGTTTCGAGGAACCACCACATATCGGCTTCATGAATTCCCATTTCATCGATGCGGGCTTTTAGTTTTTCGTAGCTTTCTTCGCGTTGCGAACCTCCAATAATTTCTCCAATACCTGGGAAAAGTACATCCATGGCACGGACGGTTTTACCGTCTTCGTTCTGCTTCATGTAAAACGCCTTTATTTGTTTCGGATAATCGGTTAAGATTACTGGTTTTTTGTAGTGTTTTTCAACCAAAAACCGCTCGTGTTCGCTTTGCAAATCAATACCCCATTCCACGGGATATTGGAATTGACCCTTTTGGTTTGGTTTCGATTTAATGAGTATGTCAATGGCCTCGGTGTAAGCCAACCGCACAAAGTCGTTTTTGGTAACAAATTCCAGTTTTTCTATCAAAGGCAAGTCGGAACGCTCGTTCTGTGGTTTCATTTTCTCTTCTTCCAACAACCGGTTTTGAAGGAATTCCAAATCGTCACGGCAGTTATCAAGCGCATATTGTACCAAATACTTGAGCATTTCCTCGGCTAAATCCATGTTGTCTGTAATGTCGTAGAATGCCATTTCTGGTTCAATCATCCAGAACTCAGCCAAATGGCGCGATGTGTTGGAGTTTTCGGCACGGAAGGTTGGTCCAAAGGTATAAATTTCGCCTAAAGCCAATGCGGCCAGTTCGCCTTCCAACTGCCCTGAAACAGTGAGGTTGGTCAATTTGCCAAAGAAATCTTTCGAGTAGTCAACTTTACCGTCTTCAGTTTTAGGCAATTTTTCAAGGTCGAGCGTAGTTACCTGAAACATTTCGCCGGCACCCTCGGCATCAGAACCGGTAATTATGGGCGAATGCATGTAATAAAATCCTTTGCCGTTAAAAAACTGGTGAATGGCAAAAGCCATGGCATGACGGATGCGGAACACCGCGCTGAACGTGTTGGTACGGAATCGTAAATGGGCTTTTTCGCGCAAAAATTCCAAGCTGTGCTTTTTAGGTTGCAACGGATACTCATCGGGATTGGCCTCGCCCAAAACCTCAATACTTTCAGCTTTAACTTCAACTTTCTGTCCTGAACCTTGGCTCTCGATCAACGTTCCAATAACCGAAAGTGACGCGCCTGTGTGGATGCGGCTTAGAATAGCTTCATCAATGAATTCAAAGTCCGCTACTATTTGAATATTATGTATGGTTGAACCATCATTAAGCGCCAAAAAAGCTACGTTTTTACTAGCCCGCTTGGTACGTACCCAACCCTTAACACACACGCTGCTGCCAAAACTTTCCGATTTCAGCACGTTAACAATTTTTGTTCTCTTTATTGCTTCCATAAATGTTGTAAGTCAAAAATATAATCGGCAAAAATAATAATTACTTGCAAGTTGCAACTTTTTGAATGCAACTTTTAACAATTCGTAAGCAGAAAAACTTGCAAGTACCTCCCAATATACACTTAGAATTCTTCTATTCTCAATCCAATTTATTGAACTTCGTATTAAAAATTAATTTTTTGTTTCGCTTTGTTACCTTTGCAAAGGTTGCTTATATTTAACTCTTGTTTCAAATTAATTAAATCGGTGAATCGAAAAGCAATAGCAATTCTTATAATACTTTCTTTCACATTCCCTAATTGGATTAAAGCTCAAAATGGGCGTTTCACGGGAATGGGCGATGCTTCAGTGATGCTTTCCGATTTTTGGTCGGCATTTGGTAATCAAGCCGGATTAGCCAGCATAACTCAGCCCGAAGCAGGCATTAGTTATTACAATCAATATATGATGTGGGAAACGGGAACACAAACAGGTGCTTTCGTATTTCCAACCCGCAGTGGAAACTTTGCCGCATCCTTTAGCCATTATGGGTATTCCCTGTATTCCGAAAATAACCTTGGCTTAGCCTATGCCCGCAATTTTGGAACTATTTGGTCGGCATCACTCCAATTCGATTACTTGTTTTACAATCAATCGGATGATTATGGAAACCAAGGTGCCTTTTTATTTGAGCTGGGAATTATTGCCAAACCCATCGAAAAACTTTCCATCGGCGCTCATTTATACAATCCAGCAAGGGCAAAACTCTCCGACTATCAGAACGAACGGGTGCCCACCATTATGAGGTTTGGACTTGGCTATCAGTTCGACGAATGGGTATTAGTAACTCTTGAAACCGAGAAAGATTTGGAGCAAAATGCACGGGTTAAATGCGGATTGGAGTATCAACCGGTAACTTCCTTATTTTTAAGAGCTGGGCTTCTTACTCAGCCAAATCAGTTCTCTTTGGGTTTGGGATATAAAATTCAAAACTTTACAACCGACATTTCTTTTATTACCCACGAATCATTACCCATTTCCACTCAACTATCATTTAAGTACACGTTTAATTGAAACAAACATGGAATTTCTTAACAAC
>JAIFNJ010000127.1 GCA_020047835.1 Bacteroidota bacterium | reverse complement strand
TTACCTATATACTGAGCCGTATTATTCCCCTATTTGCTCAGCTTTTTTATCTCATCCTGCAACTGGGCAATCAGGGCATCCTTCTCCACTTCTTTGGTAATATCAATTTGAACTCCCAAAATACCGGTTTCCTCTAAATAATCAATGTAAAATGGATATTTTGTTGTATCAAGAGTGAAGCCTGAATTATTGATAGTTTCCCTATGTATTTCATGGAAAAGTACCCCAGACTTAATAATGTTTTGCTCGGCATCCCATTGTTTTTTCGCTTCGGCATGATCAGGAATAAAATCAAAATCGTTTTTCCCAATCAAATCTTCCATTTTGGCATTGTGCACGGTAAGCACCTTCTTATTCACAATAAGCATCCTTCCTTCATGATCTTTCAAGAAAACTTTTAATGGAATATGATCTAAAATTTTTAGTAACGCAATGCGATGTTTTTCAATGGATTGTATTAGTTTTTTTGTTTTTACCTGTTCTTCTTCGCGTAACCGTTCAACTTCCTCTTGAGTAGCTTGAAGTTCCTCAAGGTTTTGTCTCATTTCTTCTTCTTGGGCAGCCAACTCTTCCGACTGCTGCTTCGATTGCTCTAATAGTTTATTGGTGCGATTTCCAACTTTTGCATTCGAAAGCGTAGAAGCAATATTCTCACCAATTTTCTCAACAAACTCTATTTGATAGGTTGCAAATTTATTAAATGATACCAATTCTATTACGGCATACACTTCATCATTAAGTATGGCAGGTACCAATAAAATAGAACGTGGATTTGATTCCCCCAAACCTGAAGTTACGTGTACATAATTTTCAGGTACCTCTTCCATATATATGGTCATTTTTTCGTAAGCACAGCGACCTATCAGGCTCTCTCCAATTCTAAATTTACTTTCCATCAGCTTTTGCCGATTGTAAGCAACTGCCCCATTTAGTTCATAAAAAACATCTTCAGAATCTTCGTCATTTTTAATAAAAAGTCCACCTTGAATAGCTCCAATATAATCAACCATTTGGCTCATTATACTGAATGAAAGTTGATTAATTTCTTGATTGTGCTGCCTAAGAATTTCACCAAATTTTGCCTGGCCCTGAGTCGCCCAATTGTGTTTTTCATCCTCAATTTTGCGCTTTTTATCTTCTTCTTCTGCTAAAATAAGGCTGTGTCGCATTTCAAGCAATGAATTTCCTAGAATATCATTATCTCCTGAATTTTGATACTCTGCTTTTAGATTACCATTTCCAATAGTCTTTGCAAATTCAGCCGTTCTATTCAATCCATCGATTAAAAGATTTACTGATTCTGCCATTTCTTCAATTTCATCACCTGAATTAATATGCAGTTTTTCTGACTCATTGATATTCCCAAGTGAAAGTTGTCGCAACACTTTTGTGGTGGCTTTTAGTGGATTGGATATATTTCTGGATATAAAATAAATAATTACACTTAACAATATAACTCCAATTAAGCTAATTATAAGTGAAAGCCAAAGGGCTTGCTTCGCTTTTTGCTGAATGGCACTAAAAGGGACACTCACTGCCAGTGACCAAGAATTATTTGCCTCACCAATTTGAACAGGAATAAAGGTTATATAACTTTCTGTTTTATTAATAAAGTCTTTCCCTTTGTATGAAAATTTATTCCCTTGTTCTATGCTTTTGCTAATTGAATGCTCCTTATCTTGAGCAGTATACAATTTATTGAGCGATTCTCCTATTTTTGATGGGTCAGGAAAGGCAAGCAAAACACCTTGATTGGAAATTAAATAAACATAACCCCCACCAAAAATTTTAATGTCGTTAATCAATTCCTGAAAGTAGTCCAATTCAATGTCGGACCCTACCAAACCTGCAAATTCATAATTTTTAAAAAATGGAACACAAATGCTGGTTTCCAGTATTCTATCGCTGTCAAGACCTGAATAGGAAAAGAAATAGGGCTCTAATAATGTTTCTTTTTTCGATACTTTCATTTTTTGATAATCGCCATCCTTATTAATTTTACTACTATCAAAATCAAGAGAATCACGCTTATATTTTATGCTCCTATTTTTATCTCGGTAATAAGTAAACCGGGCACGTCCAGATTTACCAATAAACTTTGGGTCAATAAATTGCAACTCAGAATTTAACCAAAATGAAACATATTGCGGATTCGCAGTTATAACATTGCTTAAAACGTTATCGTATAATTCGGTTCGCTGTTCATTGGATAGATTAAAAAAGGAGTTAATCGAGTAAGCCACTCCTCTGGCAACATCAAAATTAGTTTCAATTTCAGCTTTTATAATAGATGCGTACTTTTCAGCTGATTCATCAGCAATAAGTTTTGCATCAGCTAACGCTGATTGTCGGGATTGAATAATAATAAAACTGATAGCACCACCAAAAATTAATATCACAGCTGGTATCAGGTAAATAATCATCTTTCGGTGTATCGATAAGCGTATATTCATTATTTGCTATGTTTAGTTTATTTTGTGTTGGTTGTAAATGTAGCAAAAAATATAAGGTTAAAAACATGCGAAATATCTAATAAAAACTACTCAGTTAGAGATATTATGCATATTCAAACCACCTATATTCTACTTTTCAATACAAAGAAGAATCAATCACCTATGAATTATGGAGTTTTTTAAAATATAGTTCCCCTGATCAAAAATCATTATTTATTTTTATCGGCTGGTTGTTCAAACGGCAATAGGTGCAGGAAATGACCCATTTTATCGCGTTTGGTTTCCATGTAAAAATGGTTATACTGATTAGCAGGGACTTCAAGATTCACATTTTCAACAATTTCAATACCAAATCCCTCAAGTCCAATCCGTTTGATTGGGTTGTTGGTTAACAATCGCATTTTACGTACTCCAAGTTGCTTTAGAATTTGGGCACCTACTCCATAATCGCGTTCATCGCCATTAAATCCTAAAGCAATGTTAGCTTCAACGGTATCCATGCCTTGCTCTTGTAATTTATAGGCTTTAATTTTATTGAACAGACCTATTCCTCTGCCTTCCTGACTCATATAGACAATTACCCCTTTTCCTTCTTTTTCAATCATTTGCATTGCTTTATGCAATTGCAAACCACAATCGCACCTCAATGATCCAAAAATATCGCCGGTAACACACGACGAATGCACGCGCGTCAGGATTGGTTCTTCAGGACCCCAAGTTCCCTTAATCAGAGCAATGTGCTCCTGTTTGGTATTTTTATCTAGAAATGGAATCAGGTTGAAATTACCAAATTCGGTAGGAAGCAGTACCATTTCACCTTGCTCAATCAGGCTTTCCTGAAGTAATCGATAGGTAATCAATGCTTCAATTGAAATGATTTTTATTTGGAATTTTTGCGCAATCACCATCAATTCAGGTAATCGCGCCATGGTACCATCTTCGTTCATTATTTCAACCAAAACGCCCACTGGTTCTAACCCAGCCAAGCGAGCCAAATCAACCACGGCTTCGGTGTGTCCTGCCCGTTGAATGACGCCTCTATCTTTTGCTTTTAAAGGGAAAATATGACCTGGACGTCCTAAATCATCTGGCTTGGTGCTTTTATCAACCAGAGCTTTGATGGTTTTTGCCCGGTCATGGGTTGAAATTCCTGTGGTGCAGCCGTGGCCAATTAAATCAACTGAAACAGTAAATGGGGTAGCATGCAATGAGGTATTCCGTCCAACCATTAATTCCAGTTCCAATTCGGAACAACGCTGTTCGGTAAGAGGAGTGCAAATAAGTCCCCTTCCGTTTTTTGCCATGAAATTGATCATTTCGGGGGTGACCATTTGCGCTGCAGCTACAAAATCTCCTTCATTTTCACGCTGTTCATCGTCAACAACAATCAGTAACTTTCCGTTCCTAATGTCTTCAATGGCTTCTTCAATGGTATTAAACTTGATATCTATAGTGGTATTATCCATCATTGATTGCGAACTTTAAATAGGCTGCAAAAGTAATTAAATTATTGAAAGTTCATTTATATTATGCCATGTTAAGGGATATAGAATTTGTACTTAAATCAGTGTTAGATGCACAAATGATAAATATTCAACAGATGGATAATATGCTTATTAGGTTTAACTTGATTACAAAAAATTAAACAGCTATTGCCTAATTTAATTCAAGAATCTCATTGTTAATAATCTTACTAAACTTAGATGCACCGATAAAGTTTAAATGGTCATTGTCATAAAAATCTGATTTAACAAATCGTTCGTCTGTAAAGTAGTTGAAATATTTACATTGGTATCTTTCGCAAATGGAACGAACAGTTTCTTGATTTCGTTTTAAATTTTCTTTATTGGTATACTTTGAATAGGTTACGTATACTGGGGGTGTTATTATGACAGGAATAATATTTCGTTTTTTCAACTCATTAACCAATATTTCTAAGTCGGTTTTATTCTCAGTAATACGATTCTCATTAAAAGCAAGATTGTGGGCTCTTACTCGCTGATAACCTAACTGATCACTTATATTTAATTCGTTTGATGTGGTATCGTGAAACAAATATCCATTTTGATGTAACCCTTCAATTAAATTAACTTTAAAGTTTTGTGTGAAATATAAAAATGAAAGTTTTGGGGTGTAAAGAAATATTTTACTGTATTTACCTAAATCTAAGTTCTGTATTTCTGGGTATTTTATATCCCAAAACTGATAATAACAATAGTCCCTCCAAGCTTCAACACCATCATGGATTTGTTCACCAAACGAAAAATAGGATATTGTAATTACGACCTTTTTAAGATTTGGCATTCTATCAATATACTTTAAAGTTAATTGGGCATCATAAAATAACGTTTGGCTAATATTTGCCAGATTATATCCTTTTTTACTGAAATAAATAGGATTTACACCATAAGCAGTTTGAGACGAACCTAAAACTAATACTTCAATGGAATCTATTTGTTTTTCTAGACAATTACGCTTATAGCTATAACTATTTTGTATCCCACTTAAATTGTATTCCAAATAGATTAGGAACAACAAAATAGGGCTGAAAAGTAGTAATTTGAAAAATAACTTTTTCATTATCTAAAACTGGAAATAAATAAATTGTCGATTTTCGAAAACACCTAAGAATAATATTGCCAATACCATTATATAGTATACAGCCCAACGAACATAATTTGGCTGTTGTCTAAATAATGCATATACATTTTTTCTTTGCAAATAATGAATTAGCTGTAGAAAAAGTATAAGTGCAATACAATACAATAAATTGGTCTCTGTAACGCCAAAATCATCTATGATGGTTTGATGATTTAATAGTTTATTAAATACATCAGGTATTCCTGTAAATACATTCGTTGCTATATAAAATGCTGACTGCAAGCTATTCGCTCTAAAAAAAATCCAAGCAAAAGCAACCAATATAAAAGTTATTATGATTGACAATAATGGTATCTGATTTAGATGAAACAAACTATTAATCTTTTCCCTAAGCCCTTTAGATATAATTGCAAATACCAAATAAAAACCATGCAATGCTCCCCAAATTACAAATGTCCAGTTAGCCCCATGCCACAAACCGCTTATCAAAAACACAATAAATAGATTCAAGTACCAGCGAGGAATTGTAACTCTATTTCCTCCCAGAGAAATATAGAGGTAATCTTTAAACCAGCTTGAAAGGGAAATATGCCAGCGTTTCCAGAATTCATGAATGTTTTGCGAATTATATGGCTGATTGAAATTTGTCATTAGTTTAAAGCCCATAATTCTTGCTGCTCCAATTGCCATATCGGAATAACCAGAAAAATCGCAGAAAATTTGAAACGAAAAAAATACGGTTGCTATTATCAAACCCAGGCTATTGAACTGTTGAGGATTGTTGTAAACCGTATCTACAATAACGGATAATCGGTCGGCAATAACAACCTTTTTGAATAAACCCCAGGCCATTAGCCGCAAACCGCTGGTTACCCTGTCGTAATTATATTCGTATTTTTCCCTGAATTGGTGTAATAAGTTTTGCGGGCGCTCAATGGGTCCAGCCACCAATTGAGGATAAAACATAACGTACAAGGAGTAAATACCAAAGTGCCGCTCTGCCTTTTGACGCCCAAAATATACTTCAATGGTGTAACTCATTGCCTGAAACGTGTGAAAAGAAAGTCCTATAGGCAAAAGAATTTCCAAATAAGGAATAGGGTTTGTGTAACCAAAACCATGCATTAAAAGCGACAAGTTTTGATTTAGAAAATTGTAGTATTTAAAAACTGCAAGAACTCCAATATTAGCAATCAAACTAGCTATTAAAAACAATTTTCTCCTTTTCCCTACAGCATGTTCTATGTATATGCCAGCAAAATAATCAATTACAATGGTAAAACCCAAAATAAGTATATAAATTGGGACAAAAGCCATATAGAAATAACAACTAGCTAGTAAAAGCAAAAGCCATCGTTGATTATAAGGAATTGAAAAATAAAGGGAAGTTGTAACTATGAAAAAAATCAAAAAGTGAAATGAATTAAAAAGCATCTTCAATCCTGTTTCTAATTATTATCCCAATGGCCTTTTTAATAGAAAATTCCAATTCAAACTAAGCTCTTTTTGCCCGCTCCCACTTTACAGACTGCTTGCCTGCAAGAAACCTGAAAAAACCAAGCCACATGGCTTTATTTGCAATAAAAAAGTAATACGGTACAAACAAAAATCCCCAGCTGGTTTTCCGCTTTCGAAAAAAATAACCCAAAAGCACTATAAAATACAATATAATTTGGAAGATTCCAATTGACTGATATAATGAATTTTGACTAGCATAGTTAGCCAAAATAATGTTAATTGGAATTATTAACACTAAACTCAATGGGATAATTATCCACCGAAAAAGTTTGTGCGAAATAAACTGCCAACTTAATATTCCGTATTTAAAAATATTTAACAAAGGAAGCAATCGAAAAACCGATTGAAAACTACCGGCGGCTATCCTAATTTTCCGTTTCATTTCTTCATTTACCGATGCCGATGCTTGTTCCAATGCAAATGCTTCGGGGGCGTAATCAATTTTATAACCTTGCATGGCTATTTTTAGCGAAATGGTAAAATCATCCAAAATAGTATCAGGTGGTACCTGAAAAAATAAGTTTCGCCTAATGGCAAAAAGTTCGCCAGCAGCTCCCATACAAGAACCAATATTGGATTCCTGTTCTTTCACCCATGATTCATATTTCCAATAAAGTCCCTCACCAGAAGTGGCGGCATTATCTTTATTATCTAATTGAATCCTCTTTTCCCCGGCAACACAACCAACCTTTGGATTAGCAAAAGCACTTACAATAGCAATTACGGTGTCATGGCTCAATAAGGTATTGCCATCAGAAAAAATTACAATTTCAGAATCAACAAACTGCATTCCGCGATTCATCGCATGGACTTTACCATTGCGCTGAGGCTCATAAAATAACGTTACTTCCGGAAAGTTTTGCAGCAATACATTGGTTGCATCGGTAGAACCATCGGTTACCCAAATCAAACGAAGTTTATCTTTTGGATAATTAAGGTTTAATGAGTTTTCAACTTTTTTTATAACATACTCCTCTTCATTAAAAGCCGTTACAAACAATGTTACGCTTGGGAAATGCCCTAATTTACTACTCTGTTTTTTTGCCTTTTTAGCAAAAAAGCTTAAAATAGACAAACTGAATGGGTATATCAGGTAGGAATAAAGTATTGAAACCAATAAAAACCAAAATACTATTTCAAGGTATATCATTAATAGTAAGTAATTTGTGTTGATAAAACTCCCGCAACTCGCTTATTATTGGTTCATTCTTAAAATTGTTGGATGCAAATTTAAATGCATTTTCTCCATAATCCTTTATTAAAGTAGGGTTTTGAAACAGTTTTTCTAAATTTTCCATTATCAACGATGGATTATCGGCAATAATAATCTCGTGAAGATTTATAGCATCAATACCTTCAGCACCTTTGGTGGTAGTTAAAATACATTTACCCCGTGCCATGGCTTCCACAATTTTTATACGCATTCCGCTTCCCGAAAGAAGCGGAACCACCATTAGTTGGTATTTGTCAATAAATTCGGTAGAATCTTCCACTTCACCTACAAAAATAACTGGAAACTGTTCCAGCTTTTTTACAAAGTCACTAGGAGCCTTACGTCCTGCAATTAAAAATTTCCATTGTGGATATTTTGAATATAGGGAAATCCAAACATTTTGGATGAACCACAAAAGACCCTCTTGATTTGGCATCCAATCTAACGACCCAATAAAAAAAATAGTATTTAATTCACTGGGCTGCGTTATTTTGAATTTATCTGCAACCATACCGGTTGGGCTCACCTTACAAAAATCCGCTTCTTTAATTTTAAAAAATTCAGCATCCTTTGTAGTAATTGGAATTAAGAGATCTATTTTTTCGGTAATTTTAAGTTCAATCGCCTTAATTCTTTTGGCAAGCACATTAAAATACCAACGCTTGATTATGGATGGTTCATTAAGCGCCAATCGTTCCCAAATTTCATGTTCAACATTGTGCGCCCGGTAAGAAATTAATGCGCTG
>JAIFNJ010000204.1 GCA_020047835.1 Bacteroidota bacterium | reverse complement strand
AACTGCTAACGCAACATCAACAGATGTTAAGTCAGAAGAACAAGTGCTTGAAATAACTACATTATAGTTCGAAGCAACATCGGTTGCATTTACTGGGTCAATGGTTAAGGTTGCAGAAGTTGCACCGGTAACAGTTCCAGCATTCGTTAAGTTCACAGTTCCCTTTCTCCATTGATAGGTCAATCCGGTACCTGTGGCAACTATTGAAAAAGTGGCCAAACTACCATTGCAAACTGATTGGTTCGCCGGTTGCGTGGTAATAGCTGTTGCAGCATTAACTACTAAAGCTGCATTTTCTGAAGTTATACTTGGAGGATAAGTTCCCGAAACAACCACATTGTAATTAGAAGCAACATCTAAAACAGCTACTGGATCAATAGTGAGGGTAGCGGTAGTTGCACCTGAAATATTTCCGGAATTTGTTAAATTAACATCGCCTTTTCTCCATTGGTAGGTTAATCCGGTTCCAGTTGCTGAAACAGTGAAATTAGCTACACCTCCTACACACACCGTTTGAATTGTAGGCTGAGTGGTAATTTCCGGAGCAGCAGCAATAAAGCATCCTGGAGGCATGGTAGCTGTAATGGCGTTGGTAGTAAACGCTCCGGTGGTTGTTAAGCCTCTTCCGTTTAGAGTAACACCCAATTTTAAGTCAATAGCACCCACTGAAACAATAGAACCAGTGAAAATTGAATATTCATTTATTTCAACGCCACCGGTAACTTTCCAAAATACATTTTTAGCCTGAGCACCGTTAATTAAAAGTACTTTTGAGTAGGTACTGGTTGAAAATGCACCATTCAAATTAAACACAAATACAGCATTAGCATTGCCTTGTGCATCAAGGTACAGGGTATCAGTAAGTACTGTAGCAGAATTTAAAATATACGAATGAGGGGTAAGAACTAAATTGTGTCCTAATTGAACAGGATACAACAGCTCAATATCAGCTGGTAGAAGGTTTAGATAATTGTAAACATCACCTAAATCATCAAGTGCCGTTTGAGTTGAAACATCAGGAATTTCATGAATGGTTCCTTCTACATTCAACGGATCAAATCCAACAGTTAAGCCCACATTGGTTCCAACATCGCCTGTAACAAAAGATACTCCGGTATTTGTTATATTTTCGTTACCAGTAAACAAGGCATAACATTCTGTTGAAGCAAGATCTGGAGCAACTGGTCCGGTATTTATGGTACTATTGCATCCAATTGGAGTATAAGCGGTTATACCACCTACGGTAATTGCTCCTGCAGTAGAAAGGGCTCTACCTTCAAGCTTACAGCCAGTGCCCATTACAATGGCAAAGTTGTTAGCAATTATAGTTCCGCGCATAAATGTTCCTGAAGCCATGTCAACCAAGCCTTCAATTTTCCAAAACACATTGCATGCTTGCGCACCATTTATTAAAACAATTGCAGAATTGGCCGCAGTTGAAAAAGCGCCTTCAATTTGAAAAATAAATACCGCATCAGGATCTCCTTTTGCATCTAAAATAAGATTCAAATTCAACGTTGCTGCCCCAGTTATGGAATAAACCCCTTCAATAAGAGTGTCACCATTCCCAAGCAACGACGAAGGAAAGAAAGTTGCCACTGTAGCATCTAACTGATTGTATGCAACCAGCAAATCATCAGCACATTTTTGGCTTACAAGATTGCCAGTAAAATACATGGTCCCGTCAATATTACCAAAACCAGGACTGGTAGCATTGCTGTTTGTACCAACATTGCCTGTAACAAGGGTAAGAAAGGAAACACCCTCATTTTTCACTTCTCCGGCACTTGTAAAAAGTGCAAAATCTGCAACAGTTCCCAAAGGAGGAGCCTGTGCAAAACTTAACGATGGCATTAAAAGCAGTATAACTGCCGTTAACACATTGAGTAATTGTGTTTTCATTTAGTTTATTTAAGTTTAGAAACGCTTATTAATTAAGTGGTAAAATTAGGTTTAACACCTAGTTAAAATGTTACATAACTTTGTGAATAAGTTACATGATTACTACATTTGGAAAGGGTTCGAGATTTTTAAAAGACTAATTTTTGTTTGGAAGCGGACAAAATTGATATTTGGAAATTTTTCCCAATTTTTGCCCCATCTAAAAAAGTTCAAGGCAATAAGAATTAGTAAAAAGCAGTTCCTATATTTATCCATTAATTGTTTCTTATTCCTTAAAATGGACAAATAATTGTTTTTTTTTCTTTGCAGCTTAACAACTTTACTATTTTTGTGAAAAACTTAATTACAATGATCCAAAATATCCCATTCATCAAACACACCAATTCAGGCAACTTCTTTTTATTGGCTGGTCCTTGTGTGGTTGAAAACGAAGCGTTGGTTTATGAGGTTGCTAATAAGGTAATTGAAATAACTGACAGGTTGGAAATTCCTTATATTTTTAAAGCGTCTTACCGGAAAGCAAACCGCAGTAAAAAAGATTCGTTCATGGGAATTGGTGATGAAAAAGCACTGGAAATTTTAGGTAATCTTCGCAACAAACTCAAAGTCCCCATAGTTTCTGACATTCATACAGCAGAAGAAGCAGCTATGGCGGCCAACTATGTGGATGTATTGCAAATACCCGCATTTCTCTGCCGGCAAACCGATTTATTGGAAGCTGCAGCCAAAACCGGAAAAGTGGTAAACATTAAAAAGGGCCAGTTTTTAGCGCCTGGAGCCATGAAATTTGCTGCTCAAAAAGTAACCGATACTGGTAATCAAAACGTAATGTTAACGGAACGGGGAACCACCTTTGGCTATCAGGATTTACTCATTGACTTTAGGGGAATACCTGAAATGCAAGAAACTGGGTTTCCGGTAATTTTGGATATTACCCATTCGTTGCAACAACCCAATCAAGCATCCGGGGTAACCGGCGGCCGGCCCGATTTAATTGAAACAATCGCCCGCGCTGGAATAGCCGTTGGAGTGGATGGCATTTTTATTGAAACACATCCGGAGCCTTCAAAAGCGTTATCAGACGGAGCCAATATGTTAAAACTAGCTTATTTGGAAGATTTGCTTACCAAATTGGTTAAAATAAAAAAAGCTATAAACCAACTTTAGCAAAACCAAATTTCAGTAGTTAACGTTATTTTAGTAAATTACAACACTTTTTCAACCTTAAATAATTAAGAACAGCCTCTTACACGTGAAAATAAATACCATATATCGGCAATTACTGATTAACATAGTTTTACCTGTAATAATAGGGTTGTTAATAATTGGTATTTTCAGTTATCGAAATACAAAAACCATTCTGCATATAAATAACCAAACTGAGAAAAATTTCATTTATGAAGAGATAAAATCATTTATTGAACTTCAGTTTGTTGCCCTTTCAATTATTGAAGAGCCCATGGAAATGCAAATGAAGTTTTTCAGCAACCAGATGATTAATAATTACTTTAGCTCCACCCAAAATATTGAAAATACAAACTTAAACCCCATACGGGAAGAGTTGGGAATGGATGCCGAATCGTTTGATATTTACATTATTAACCGCGATGGAATTGTTGTAAATACAACCTTTAAAGAAGATATGTACATCAATTTCTTTAGTTTTGGTAATGCCCACAAAAAATATTTATTGAATGTTTTTGAACAAAAAATATTCGATAGTCCAAATTTCTTTTTTGAACATAAGACCAAACGGTATAAAAAGTATAGTTATCATCCAACATTAGACGGAAAGTATATAATAGAAATAGGTCACTATTCAAAACAAGCCGATAAAATTTATGAATACACCATTAATCATTTAGATGAAATTCCGTTAAAAAAACCAAACCTCACTGGTGTTGATATCTTCTTTTATGGCGAGAAACCTTATCCGTTGAATCTAAAAAGAGAATTTATACCCGAACACCTCAGCATTATCCCCGAACTCCTTAATGGGAAAATGCTTACCGTTTCATTTCAGAACCCTGAAAAACAAAATCTTGATTACAACTATTTTTTTCTTGAAAATAAAAATCCTAAACTTTTTACAGGTACCATTATTCGAATTTCAAACGATCCTTCAGCACAACTCCATTTTATTAATCGTGAAAAGATAAAGATTAGCGTAGTACTTTTCGTATCGCTATTACTGGTATATCTGCTTATAACTTTCCGATCGAGGTCCATAGTTAAGCCTATTTATCATTTAATTGATAAAACTAAGATAATTGCCAATGGGAACTATCGGGAACGGGTTGTTGTTGAGGGTGAAAATGAAATTTCAATCCTATCAAAGAACTTCAATAAAATGGTTAACAATATTGAAGAACGCAATGATGAAATTGAAGAACAATCGGAATTTTTATATCAGGCAAACCGCAAATTAAACGAGGCCTACAAACTACTTGATCATCAAAAAAGCCTGATTGAAAATAAGCAAGATGATTTAACAGCCAGCTTGAATTATGCGCACCGAATTCAGGAATCGTTATTACCTGCCCCTTCAGAATTCAACAAATTATTTCCCGAGTCATTTGTTTATATTTTGCCTCGCGATATTGTAAGTGGTGATTTTTATTGGTATTCTCAAATTAAAAACAAGATTGTTGTAGTAGCTTCTGATTGCACCGGCCATGGAGTCCCAGGTGCTTTCATGAGTATGATTGGCATGACTATTTTGCACCATTTGGTAAATTATGAATACATTACTGATCCAGCGCTAATCCTATCGCGACTCGACACGGAATTAAACGATTTGTTGGTTTACAAAAATCACAGTGAACAACGATTTGAAGGCATGGATGTATCAATTTGCACCATAGATACCGAAACTCACATCATGAATTTTGCCAGTGCTCAGCGCCCCATTTTACTAATGCGCGAAGGAAATCCAATTAACTTTAAAGGAAGCATCTATCCTATTGGGGAATATTATGACAACATTCAAAAGATGTTTACAAATACCGATATACATCTTAAAGATAATGATATCGTATATATGTATTCTGATGGATTTACCTCACAATTTGAAGAAACCGGAGAAAAGAAATTTAATTCCAAGCGATTTAAAAAACTAATGACCGATATTAATCACAGGTCCATTAAAGAACAACCAGCTATTATTCATCGAACCTTTGAAGCATGGAAAGGTAACAGCGACCAAATTGACGATATTTTGATTGTAGGATTCAAATATACTCCCAAAACCGAAAAAAGGACTATCTCAGCAAAAGACTTTTTAAATGAAGAGTATTAATCATACCGGGTCAATTAACTAATGCTCATCAATATTTCCTTACTATTTTTATCAACTCTAACTGAAGAATTTTCTATATAAATCCCTTTATTTACTTTCCCCAGCCAGAACTGCCCACAAATAGCGAGAAGGAAAGCACAATTATTGAAATACAGTTTAAAATGACAAATTCAATGTCGTTTCTCCATTAAATGCTTTCTCCTTTGTTTGAAGTCAAGTTGCCAAATTCCTAAAGTTATCCGGCAGCAGATAAACATCTTGGAGAGTAATTTAACAACACATATTCCATTTTTTTTATTTATTGTTTAAAAAGAAGCCGCCAAAATCATTGCTTTCAAAAAAATTCATAAATTAGCATCAAAATCACCATGATAGAAAAAAACAAAATATTTAAAGGATTAAATATTGAAGCTGCTGAGGTAGTTCCTGTTTTGCTGCTAATCACTCAATCAGTGTTTTTAGGTATTTTTTATGGAACCTTTGATATTGGAGCCCATACCCTTTTCCTTAAAACATATCCTGAGGAAATGATTCCTAAAGCATATATCATATCTGGCATTGTAGGGATTGTTTTAACGAGCACATTTTCTAAACTTCAAAGTAAAATACGGTTCTCAAATCTTTCAAAATATACACTACTTTTTATTGCCCTATTTACCATTCTAATTCGCATTTTTTTTGAATTCTCAGCCGCACCTTGGACTGTTTTTTTAGTTTTCATTCTTCTTGGGCCCTTAAATATTTTGGCCATTTTAGCATTTTGGGGAACAACAAGTAGAATTTTCAATTTGCGCCAAGGGAAACGCCTATTTGGAATCATTGATTCCGGCCAGGTATTTGGAATTATTATTAGCAGTTATACTATTCCTTTAGTTTTAACTCTTTTGCATGGAACTAAAAATTTATTGATTATAAGTTCTGTAAGCATCGTTTTTGCTTTTATTATAGAAATGATTATTGCCCGCAAATACAACCTAAATATTGAAGATCAAGAAACATCAACCAAGGGTGAACAAATGGAACAAGATCAGTTGAAGCTTAAAGACTTTATAAAAGATCGCTACATAAGCTACATGGCTCTTTTTGTAATCTTTTCAATGTTTGCCGCCTTCTTTGTTCAATATTCGTTTCTTGTGGTAACCAACGAGCAATATAAAGCAGAGGATGATTTAGCCAAGTTTCTTGCTTTTTTCACTGGTTCCATGATGATTTTCACTTTTATAATTAAGACTTTTGTTTATAGCAAATTAGTGAAAACCTATGGTTTAAAAATAAGTTTATTGCTTTCTTCTGTTTTGTTGGCAATTTTTACCGGTTTAGCCATTCTGGTAGGTGTTTTCAGTGGCTATGGGGTTGGAACTACCGGATTTATCTATTTTTTCCTATTCATTTCGCTTAGTAAATTATTCAATAAAACGTTAAAAGATGCTTTGGAAGGGCCCTCTTTCAAATTACTCTATCAATCGTTAAAAAAAAGCATCCGGTTCGATGTGCAAGCTAAAATTGATGGAACAATCAATGAAATTGCTGCCTTAACATCCGGAATTCTATTGAGTGCGCTTGGGGTATTAACTTTTATTAAGATTATTCACTTTTCCATTTTTCTTTTCGCACTGCTAATCATTTGGGCATTCATTACCATTCGGTTATACCGCGAATACCGCAAAAGCCTTGAAGCATCACTTAAAGAAAAAACTCAAGAGGCAAATGAGGTGAAAACAACCTGGAATTTAGATAAAAAAGTACTTACTCCCTACGTATTGAATTATCAATTGGGAATTTATAAAAAATACAATCCCGGAGAATATATTCCCTTTCTACTTAAAGTAATTCAATCCATACAATCATTTGAAATTAACAACCTGAACAAGCAACATAAAATAGAAATTTACTTATTAAAACTTCAAAATAAACTAACTGATAACTGGAATTCCTATTTTTCAAACTTAATAGAACCATTAAAATCGAGTACCATAAAACAGATAGCTCACCTATTAAAATCGGAAAAGGAAACGGAATATTTTAGTGCATTGGCTTATCTTTATGAACTTGATAAGAAGAACCAATTGAGCGCCATATGGTCGTTATTAAGAATGCCTGACAATCAGGTTCAAACCATTACCATTCGATTTTGTGGCGCGGTTCAGGAATATGAAACGTGCAATACATTGGCAGAATTTACTGAATCAGAATCGTTGTTTGCCGATGCCTTTTTGTCATTGAAACAAATGAGCGACAACTGTTATTCGCTGCTCATTCAAATATTTTACAAAACCGAAGTAACATTAATTACTCAGCTGGCCATTCTCGATTTAATTGGTAACAATACGATACCGGATGTAAAAAATTTCTTGCTCGATAATATTTCAAATCACAAAAAAGAAATTCGAAAAAAAACCATCGAATGTTTGATAAATCAGAATTTTAAAGCTTCAGAAAAAGATTATCCCAAATTATTTCACGCACTTACGGCTACTTCGCAGCAAGTGGCATGGGATATTTCAGCTTTAGCTTCATTACAAAATGCTGAAAAATCAATGATTTTGTTTAAATCATTGGAATTGGAGTATCAGGAGCACATCAATCAACTGATTCAGGTATTAGCCATTACCTATGACGCGCAATCTGTTCAGCACGTGAAAGATCATCTTTATAGCGGCAATAGCGAAGGAATTGGATATGCCTTGGAACTTTTTGATTTATTTCTTTCCGATGAAATTAAACCCATGATTTTGGCTGCTTTTGAAGATTTACCCCTAACAGAAAAAGCGCATCTCTTGGAAAACTATTTCCCTGTTGAAATTTCATCTCCGGAAAAAATGTTACTGCGAATAATCAATCGCGATCCAAACCTGATTTCACTTACCACCAAAAAAATTGCATTGCATTTATATACGCAATATTACGAAGAGATAACCAACGATATTATTGCACAACTTTTTAATCCAGAACCAGAATTGCAGCTAATAGCAAACCAAATAGTAAATAAAATAGACCCAGAAAAATTGACTCAGGTAAAAAACCGCATTCAACTAAAAAACCGAATAAAAATAGCGAAAAATAATGCTGCTGAAGATATAGATTCAATCATTAATTATCCGATTTTAAATAGCGAAACCATTCAAAAATATTTCAACATTGAACCCACTGAATACATTGAAGTTTTATCAAATTTTGAATTTATTAGTTACAACTCATCGAATATTTTAATGTCGAAGGAACAAGTAAGTAATTATTTCGTATTTTTGATAATTGACCAAAGCCCGAATTCCATTAATTCAGTTGGTTACCTGCTTCATTTTGAAGGCATAAGTAGTGTAAATGAAGTATTATTAGAGCAGGGTCAATTTTTAGTTGGCATTAGAAAGGAACAAATGAATAAGCTGGCGGTATCGAATAA
>JAIFNJ010000192.1 GCA_020047835.1 Bacteroidota bacterium | reverse complement strand
CAGAGGCACGAACTAAATCGAACATGGGTGGATTTTTCTCTTTCCTAACTCGGTCGTTGAATTCCGTTTGGTCGAACCGTTTTTTAATTTTTGCAACCCAAGGTTGAGGTATTACAGTACTAAAAAAAGTGCCTACATTAATTACCCTGCGAACTAAAATGCGCGCAAAAATTGAAGAACCAAAACGTTCGCTTCCTTCATCCTGACGGCTTAAATTCAATTCTGTTTCGGTCACCGTGCGTGCTTTCTTTGAAAACCACAAGGTAAGTACCATTATAACCCCAGCTAGTATTAGCATGTAAGTCTCGGTGGTTACTGGTTTTTGAAGTCCGGTCATCAATAAATCATGACCGCCGTTTGCCTGAAACAACCGAAACGATTCCAATCCGGCTAATGGAACTCCAATAAAATTCACCAGGTCATTTCCTGCAAAGGCCAGTGCCAAGCCAAAAGTACCCGTTAATACTACTATTTTAAGTGGATTGATATTAAAAAGCCAGTTTAAAAGTTGCAAAATGCTTGATGAACCTATATATACAGCAATCATGATTATAATTGTATGATCTTTTAAAAAAGCATAATTCTCTTCGCTCATAAACGAGGCATCTTTTAACCCTTTTATCATAATAAAATAGGTAATAGCGGCTATGGCAGCTCCGCTCCAAAGTGAACCATAATACTTTATGGTTTTAGCAAAATTGAAACTGAATATTAACCGGCTAAGCCATTGAACAGCGATTCCAAAAACAAATGAGAATGCTACCGAAAGTAATATACTGGATATAATTGCCAATGCTTTTGATGAATTAATAAAGTCACCCAATTGCGCCACTTGAGCTACTCCGTCAACTAAAATGGTAGCACCGTTACTTATTTTTAGCCATGCAATACCTACAGCTGCTCCTAATAACCCAAAAACCAATGAAACAGTGGTTGATGTGGGAAGCCCAAAGGTATTGAAGAAATCAAGCAGCAATACATCGGTAAACATTACCGCCATGAATAGAATCAGCACTTCGGTAAATAAAAAATGTTGAGGATGGAATAAGCCTTGCCGGGCAACTTCCATCATACCATCGGAAAAGGTGGCTCCAAAAAGAATACCCAAACTGGCCACTATCATGATTATGTGTTTGGGAGCCACACGTGAGCCAAGTGCTGAATTTAAAAAGTTTACGGCATCATTGGCTACACCAACCATTAAGTCAGAAATTGCCAGAGCAAACAAAACAAATATAAAAATTATATAAATGTCCATATATTATGTATTATAGATTTCAAAAAAAACAAAAGTATGTTAATTAACTAAGTAGAATATTAAATTAATGTTAAGAATCCAGTATTTGGATAAATCATATAACGAATTTATGAAAAAAGAATTGGTTTAAATCTTATCAATAATATTTTTATAAGAGTTTGGTAAACTATTTTTTATTTTAGAGCTTAACGCTTGCAATTTGGTTGGGTTTGAATTATAAATTACGTTGAGTGATGATGGATTTATTTTTATTTCCAGCTCTTTTAGAAAATTTACCGGTTCCCCATCTAAATGAGCTTTAATATTTTCACAGCTTTTTATTTTAATATGTGTAGCTCTCACAATTTTCATGTGTTTCGATTTGTCGAGCCGTTTGTTGAATAATTTTATGGCCAGCTGACCCGCTTCTACTTTAGGAAATTCACTCATCAAGCAAACATCGAGTAATCCATCGTTAATAATAGCGTGAGGCGAAATGTAAGCATTATTGCCAAATTGTGCGGAATTGGCAAAGCTGATTAAAAATGCGGTCATGTGATAGGGTTGCCCTTCAATAAAAACATCATAAGTTAATGGTTTGTATCGCTGAAATTCATAGGTAGCAATTTTAGCATACGGAATGGGCCCTCTTTTTTTTGCAACAGCAAATAAGTGAGCAATATGAGCATCAAAACCTAATCCAGCCACATTTACAAAGTGTTCTCCATTTATGGTGGCTGTATCAATCGATTGGGATTTGTTCTGATTGATAATCTCAATGGCTTCTTTAACATTCATGGGCAGTTTTAAATGCCTGGCCAAGCCATTTCCAGATCCTACCGGGATTATTCCCATGGTGCAGCAATTACTTCCGATTAATCCTTTGGCAACTTCATTAACGGTTCCATCACCACCTACGGCAACCACCATGGAATAATTATTTTGTGCCTTTTGACTGAGTAGCGTGGCATGTCCCCGATATTCAGTATATTCTAAGTCGTAAGAATATTTTGATACATCTAAAATGTCGTTGAAAACTTTAATAAACTCATTTTGTTTTCCTGTTCCGGAAATTGGATTTACCACAAACAGTATCTTTTGCTTTGCCATTCCGTTTATTTTATATCAAATTCGAGTTCCTTATTTTCCTGAACATATTGCATCTGGTTTTTCCCCATTCTTACATTAAACTGTTGCACCAATGCTTTTAAAATTTTTTCTCCTTCGGTTACCTGCACTTTAAAAGGTTCCCAATTTGATAAGTTTGTTAATGAATCGGTAGCAATATGGTCAACAGAAACCAGTTCATTTCCGTTAAAATTAATGGCTACTTCGTTATATATCAGTTGGTAAACACCGTTTGTACAGGAGATGGCACCTTTGTTTGAAGTGCTGTCAAATATACTATTTCCAAAAGCTACAAAGGGTTCTGGGTATTTTAAATAATCCATAATGGATGGAAATATATCAGATTGCTGGCAGGTGTTTGTGTTAATTCCTTGGATGGTTGAATCGCCCGGTGCATAAAATACAATGGGTATGGCATACTTTCCCACATTTGATTTGTAAAAGTCTTTTTCAGCCTGTGCCGTATGGTCAGCACAAAGCACAAATAGGGTATTAGCATACCAAGAAGTTTTTGCTGCAACTTTAAAAAATTCACCCAACGAATAATCAGCATAACCAATGCTTTCTAAATTATCTAGGTTTCCTTTTGGAAATTTTCCTTGGAAGGTTTCGGGTATATGGTAGGGATGATGGGAGCTTAAAGTAAAAACCGAAGCAAAAAAAGGTTCTTTCATGGAAGTGAGTTGGTTGCAAAAATACTGAAGATAGGGCAAATCGTAAATGCCCCAGTTCCCGTCATAATCTTGCTGATCCGGGTATTCATTCAGGCCAAAATAGTTTTCAACTCCCGATAATTTCATGAAATTGTCGAACCCCATAGTTCCATTTTTACCGCCATGATAAAAGGCACAATAATAACCCTGATTCGTTAATAACGAACCCAACCCATCAATTCTATTGGCTGTGTAATTTGATGTGATAAATGCATTATCCATAATGGCGGGGATTCCGCTCATAATGGCAGGCAAGGCATCTAATGAACGTTTTCCATTGGCATAAGCATTGGTGCAGGTTAACCCCTTCTGCATAATTGAATCCAGATTGGGAGTGTAAGTAATTTTTTTGTTATTTAAAAAGCCACTGTATTCTTTTCCAAAACTTTCTAAAATAATAATTACCACATTCTTTGTATCCATGGGTGTTTCATTCTCATATTTATGAATGGGGTTGTAAATGAGTGGAAGTTCTTCTTCTGAAAAGTATTCCGGATTTGATAGGCTTTGCCATCCTAATGTTTTAATAATGGTGAAAGGGGTATTCAACACTAAGGCCATGGTTTCCGGTTTTGTGTATCGGGCTGCTGAAATAACACCAATTGGTTTTAATTGCAAGCCTCCTCTTCCAAAAATTACTATCACTACCAAAATAACAAAGCCTATTAAAATCTGCAAACCAAAACTTTTTTTTGTAAGGTATGTCTCTAGTATCTTGCCTGGCTTGAAATTAGGATATAATCGAATGAAAAGAAATACCAATCCTATAAAAAGTAAAAGCACATACCAATAGTCTTTAAAGAATTCAGGAAGGAGGGAGAAAAAGTCATCTCCCAACCATTCCTTATTAAAGAAATCTGAGGTGATTCGTTTGCCTTCAAATTCATAAAACTTACTATCAACCATATTAAGCGCAATCATAGCTGAGTTAACAGTAATGAACCATATTTTGAGGATTTTTTGATACCAAACTTTGTTTAAAATGGATATTGGCAATACACTAAGTAAAACAAATAATAGGTTGATTAATGAAATAGCTGCTAAATCAAACCTCAAGCCATACAAAAAGTGCAAAAGAACTTGATTAAAACTTAACGATGAAAATAAATGATAATTGAGAAGATAAAATACCAATCGGGTAATGGACATAAAGAATAGTATCAACAGCAGTCGTTTGAATAAAAGGTACTGATGATAGAAATAGTTCTTCATTTTTTTTAGTTATGGTTTAGCCGGTGCAAAAGTAACTAAAATTAGCCATGCCATAAAACAAAAAGCGTGTCCAATATTAATTTGAACACGCTTCATTAAATTAAGAAATAAGTTAATAAAGGAAACTCAGTAATACTCCTGCAGCTACTGCACTGCCAATTACACCAGCCACATTGGGTCCCATGGCATGCATCAACAAATGGTTCGTTTTATCGTACTGCAATCCAACCACCTGTGAAACGCGGGCGCTGTCAGGAACGGCCGATACACCGGCATTACCAATCAATGGATTTATTTTGTTTCCCTCTTTAAGGAAAATATTTAAAAATTTTACAAATAACACCCCACCCATTGTAGCAATTACAAAGGAACAAGCGCCCAAGGCAAAAATACCTACCGATTTGGCAGTTAAAAATGTTGTGGCCTGCGTGGAAGCTCCCACGGTTAACCCAATTAAGATAGTAACTATATCAATCATCGGTCCTTTGGCAGTATCGGCTAACCGTTTGGTAACGGTACTTTCTTTCAGTAAATTTCCAAAAAATAGCATTCCCAATAGAGGCAAACCGCTGGGCACCAGAAAGCAGGTAAGCAATAAGCCCGCAATGGGAAATGCAATTTTTTCCAGCTTTGAAACAGTGCGAGGCGGTTTCATGCGGATTAACCGTTCCTTTTTGTTGGTAAACAAGCGCATTACCGGTGGTTGAATTACAGGAACTAAAGCCATGTAAGAATAAGCCGAAATGGCAATTGCTCCCATTAATTCCGGAGCTAGTTTAGAGGATAGAAAAATAGCAGTAGGTCCATCGGCACCCCCAATGATACCAATAGCTCCAGCCTCAGAAGGCGAAAACCCAAGTGCCAAAGCTATGGCATAAGCACCAAAAATACCTAATTGTGCCGCGGCTCCAATTAGAATCAGTTTTGGATTCGAAATTAGTGCTGAAAAATCAGTCATTGCGCCTATTCCAAGGAAAATTAAGGGTGGATAAATTCCATTCATAACTCCAAAATAAAGGTAATTGAGCACACTTCCACTTTCGTATATTCCTACTTGTAACCCAGGATAAAAAGCAATGTTACCTACTAAAATACCAAATCCAATTGGGACCAACAGCATAGGCTCATATTCCTTGGCAATAGCTAAGTAAATGAATGATAAGCCAACTAATATCATAATAACATGGCCTATTGTCATATTCGCAAAAGCAGTATAAGTCAAAAACTGAGATAAATGACTCAGCACAAAATCAATAAAACTTCCTGAGTGTTCCATGGTTTAATCCCCAATTATTATTAATATATCTCCCTCCATTACTGAATCGCCTTTATTCTTTTCAATGGAAATAATGAGTCCTCCTTTATCGGCTTCAATGTTATTTTCCATTTTCATGGCCTCAAGTACCAAAAGTTTTTGTCCTATTTTCACCGTATCTCCCTGACGCACCAATATATCCAGAACGATTCCGGGCAGCGGAGATTTAATAGTTCCCGCACCTTTAGGTGAGGTAGGACTGCTGGTTTTAGCCACCGATGGATGAATATCAGGGGATGGTACAGAAAAACTTCGCACTAGTTTTGGGGTTTTTGTAGCTTGTAATGTTTTATCTACTTCCACTTTATATGGAGTGCCATTAATTTCAATTTCGGCAACATTGTCTTCAATACTTAATATTTCTGCGTCGTATTGGTTGCCGTTGATGGTGAATTTGAATTTTTTCATTTAAAATATTTTATTTAGTTTTCATCTAAATTTAGAAACATTAAAAGGTTAAGATTATATTAAATCCAATTGTTATTTTGGATTCTTACGCAACCCATAAATTTTTGAACTCCAGGGTGAATAAGCTCTTGCTACCTTGTTAATAGTCAATACGGTTGCTTCGGTATCATGCAGTTCAGTTCTGTAAAAATAGAGTGCTGCCGCAATGGCTGCATTCACTTCACCGGATATTTCATCCTCTTCCTCTGCATTTTCATTGGGTTTAGTTTCCCCTTGCTTTTGTTTTTTCTTATCGCGTAAAAAGAAACGACCTAGGTATTTAAAAAATAGATATAAAAATGCTAATCCTATAAAAACCACCGACATAGCAATAATAGTCATGCCAACACCTAAAGGATCCATCGCACCAAAAACATCAGCTGCTGAAACTTTGGCAGTGGTTAGGTTGTTAGCGGCTGGTGTGGCTTTTGAAAGGTAACCCCAAGTTGCTGAGCCATCTTCTAATCTTCCAAAAGAAACATCAGTTTGTTGTTTTTTAGTAATTGAAATGCTATCAATCAATGTTTTTCCATTGGCATCAAACAAAGCTATGATCTTGCTTTCTTTTAAATCAAAGTTTAAATGTAAAATTCCCCGTGTGGTATTGTTGTCTGCCCAAAAGACCAGATAGCTTCGGGTTGGAATTTTTGTAATATCCTGGCCCTTTTGAATTCGATACATAGTGGGGTTGCTCAAATCATTGGTTAAATAGCAACCGCCAATATTTACCATATTGTAGGCGGAGTTGTAAATTTCAATCCACGGATTATGTTCCCCATAATCATCTACAAAGTTTGAATCGTTGTTTACCATAAACTCATTGATACGCAAATCAAGCGCACTTTGAGCTTTTATGCTACCCATTGACCAAAAGCAGACAATTGAAACCCCCGCTATTATTCTAATTATGTTTTCTTTCATAGTTACAATAAGTTACAAAGGTAAGTTAGAGTGTTTTTTAGGCGGATTGACGTCTTTTTTTGTAGCCAGTGTTTGTAATGCCCGAATGATGCGGAACCTAGTATTTCTTGGCTCAATAATATCATCAATATAGCCATATTTTGCCGCATTGTATGGGTTCGCAAACTGGTTCTTGTATTCCTCTTCAGCGTTTTTAATATATGCGGCCCGTTCAACAGGATCTGTTATTTTGTTAATGTTTTTACTTTCCAACACTTCAATGGCTCCTTTTGGCCCCATTACTGCAATTTCAGCAGTAGGCCATGCGTAATTCATATCGCCGCGGAGGTGTTTTGAACTCATCACACAATAAGCTCCACCATAAGCTTTACGCAGAATAATGGTTATTTTTGGAACGGTAGCTTCGCCATAAGCAAATAGAAGTTTGGCTCCATGAATGATAATTCCACCATATTCCTGAGCAGTACCGGGTAGGAAACCTGGCACATCTTCCAAGGTTACAATGGGAATGTTGAATGCATCGCAAAACCTTACAAAACGGGCAGCCTTGCGCGATGCATTAATATCTAAAACACCGGCTAAATATGCTGGCTGATTGGCTACGATTCCTACAGGCATTCCATTAAAACGGGCAAAGCCAGTAACAATATTAGGAGCAAAATTACGCTGGACCTCCATGAATTCATGAGTATCAACTATGGCATGAATCACGTCTTTTACATCGTAAGGTTTGTTTGGATTGTCGGGAATTATTTCATTTAATAAGTCTTCTAAACGGTCAATGGGATCAGTGCATGGGGCAATTGGTGGTTCTTCGAGGTTGTTTTGAGGTAAAAATGAAAGTAATTTACGAATAAGCAATATGCCTTCTTGTTCATCGTCGGCTACAAAGTGAGCAACTCCCGATTTTGTTCCATGAACCATTGCGCCTCCCAGCTCTTCATCGGTAACTACTTCACCGGTTACTGTTTTTACCACTTTGGGGCCGGTTAAAAACATGTAACTGGTATTTTTACTCATCACAATAAAGTCGGTCAATGCGGGGGAATATACAGCACCGCCGGCACAGGGACCAAAAACAGCAGATATTTGTGGTATTACTCCCGATGCCATTATATTCCGTTGGAATATTTCGGCATAGCCAGCCAAACTGGTAACCCCTTCCTGAATACGGGCTCCTCCTGAATCGTTCAGCCCAATAATAGGAACACCGGCTTTCATGGCCATATCCATAACTTTGCAAATCTTGTTGGCAAAGGATTCTGATAAGGAGCCTCCGAATACCGTAAAATCCTGGGCAAACACATACACCACCCTGCCATCAATAGTTCCATGTCCAGTGACGATACCATCGCCCATAATTTTATTGTCCTCCATGCTGAAGTTAGTACAGCGGTGGGTTACAAACATGTCAAACTCTTCAAAACTTCCCTCATCTAAAAGTAGTTCAATTCTTTCGCGGGCAGTTAACTTACCTTTTTCGTGCTGAGCTTCAATGCGTTTTTCGCCACCGCCCAAGCGGGCTTGCACTCTTTTATCAATTAATTCCTTTATTTTATCTTGATTTGCCATAGTATAACGGATAATATAGTTGTTATTTATTGTCGCAGAATTCGGTTAAAACTCCCAGCGTTGATTTTGGATGCAGAAATCCAATATTAAGTCCTT
>JAIFNJ010000143.1 GCA_020047835.1 Bacteroidota bacterium | reverse complement strand
GGCAATATCAATATGAATATAGGGTGATTTGGTAAAATGTTCTAAAAATTTGCCGGCCGAAATAGCTCCTGCTTCTCTTTTCCCAATATTTTTCAAGTCGGCAATGGGTGATTTCAGGGCCTCTTTATACTCATCCCAAAAGGGGAATCGAACTAACCTTTCGTGAACAGCGGTTCCTGCCCCCTCCAATTTTTGAAACCAAGCGTCGGGAGCGTTGCCCATCATTACTGACGCTTCCTTACCTATCGCCATTTGCGCACTTCCGGTTAAGGTTGCCAAATCAATTACCAGCTCGGGTTCATATTGGTCGGCATACGTTAACGCATCGGCTAAAATCAACCTACCTTCGGCATCGGTATTCATTACTTCAACATGTAGGCCGTTATACATAGTTATAACATCACCTGGAGTGTATGCATTGCCATCGGGGCGGTTATCGGTAGCCGGCATCAAACCAATTACCCAAACAGGAATTTTCTGAAGGGCCAGTGAATAAAGAGTTCCTGCCACGGCAGCAGCTCCGGCCATGTCGCACTTCATTTCATCCATGCTATTTAGTGTGGGTTTCAAACTCAAACCACCGGTATCGTACATTACCCCTTTACCAACCAAAACAATTGGTTTTTGGTTGGCAGCCTGAGCCGGTTTGTATTCGCAAATGGTAAATGTTGGAGGATCGATGCTTCCACGGTTTACAGCTAATAGGCCGCCCATGCGTAACGATTCAATCTGCATTTTATGCAAAACCTCTACATTAAAGCCAGATTCCTGCCCTTTAAGAACCACTTCTTTTGAAAAACGGATGGCATTCATAACACTTACCGGTTCATTAACCATATCGCGCACCCAAAAGGCTGCTTTAATTAAATGATTCAGGTTTTCGGCATCCTTTTCAATTAAATCAGGATGAAATAGGTCGATTTGTGTTACTGAGAAAATTTTTTTGTTTCGCGATTCGGGCTTAAAATAGTTAAGAAACCGGTAACCTGACAATGCCAAACCTTCAGCGAAAGCCAATATTTCATTCGGTTGCAATGAGTGACCGTCGATTGAAATTACACCCAATTTTTCTTTTTGAGTTATTTGACTCAAATCATTACCCAATTTGCGGTAGGGTTCTAAACTAGTTTCTTCCTTTTTTTTAACCAATAAAATGCAGGAATTGTTTTGATGCACTTCAATGATGTTTTTTTCAAGCAAAATCTGGCGTTCGATATAAGCAATATTTCCTGCGGTTAAGTTTTCAGGATAATTGGGATTTTCAAAATCAAGAAAGAAAACAACCGAATCGTTCCCGACGGTAGGTTTTGTATTTAGGACATTAATAAGCATATAAACAATTTAAAGAATGTATGTAAGTAACAAATATAAGGGTACTGGGTTTAATAAACAGGAGATACTTTAAAAAATTGAAATTATTGCTTATTCCACAGCATTATAAAGGCACTGAAATTAGCAATTATAGCTACTGAAGGCTAATAGAATCAAGAAAATTTAAGAAACAGTTATAATTTAGTTATTATACTTTGAATGTATGAAAAATTGAAACAAATATTTTGTTGGGTTAAACTGATTTCAAACAATTGATAACAAAGCGGTGTTTTTAGCTTTAGTCGATAATTTTGATTTTAGAATAAAAAACATAGGATACCACTAAAATACCGAATACGAATAGTGGAAACATCGCTTGAAAACCAAATCCATCAATTGCCCAATGGCTAATGGAGGCAAATATAAAGTCGAATGCAAAACCGGCATAAGCCCATTCTTTTAAACGGTTTGGTATTTTAGGTATAACGAGTGCTAAAGCTCCCAACACTTTAAAAACAACCAATGCATTACCAAAATACGCAGGATATCCTAAATGGCGAATACCTTCTTTGGCAAGCTCAGTTTGTGAGGTGAATGCGGGCATAACTCCTTCAAATAAGAATATTACTCCGGTGGATATCCAAAAGAAAATCTGGTTTTTTTTCATTTCCGTAAGTTTAAAAAATTAGGGTTTTAAACGAACGATTTTAGCATTTTGTTCATTCTCATTAATAGAAAAACAAACATTTCTTAAATTAGCGGCAAGATGCTGCTAATTAATAAACCAAATAATTGGAACGAATAAAAAAGTGGAAGAAAACCCTAACCAAAATAACCGCAATCATTTTATAATCATCTTGGAATTCATTTTGCGGTATTAAAGAAATACAATGCCTTGGCGGAATTTCATTCTTCCCCTTTCCAACAATATGATACGTTTTAATTGCTTATCTTAGTGTTTGCAATAAAGGTCAATTTATCAGTGCATCTTACGTGGTTTTAACATGTTTTCAGGCAGCAGAAAATTATCGAGCTCTTTTTTCGAAAGCAGTTTTTGTTCCAGCACCAAATCGTAAACACTTCGTCCTGTTTTCAAGGCTTCCTGGGCTAGTTTTGACGATGTTTCGTAACCCAAAACTGGATTCAATGCTGTTACCAGCCCAATGCTGCGGTACACCAATTCGCGACAATGATCCACGTTTGCAGTAATGCCGTCAATACAGCGGAATTTCAAAACTTCCATGCCGTTTTTAAGCATCTCTACACTTTCAAAAATGCTTTGTACAATCAGCGGTTCCATCACGTTTAGTTCCAATTGTCCCGCTTCCGATGCCAACGTTACCGACAGGTCGTTACCAATTACTTTAAAAGCAATCTGATTTACTACTTCAGGAATAACCGGGTTTACCTTTCCGGGCATGATTGATGAACCTGGCTGCATGGGAGGCAGATTGATTTCGCCAAAGCCAGTTCGGGGACCCGATGAAAGCAAACGTAAATCGTTGCAAATTTTTGAAAGTTTTACAGCCAACCGTTTAATAGCCGATGAATACATTACAAAAGCACCCGTATCCTGAGTGGCTTCAATTAGGTTTCCAGCCAGTTTAATATCCATACCGGTAATTTCGCGAAGGTAATCGATGCAGAGATCGCTGTAGCCTGGTTCGGAATTAATACCGGTTCCAATGGCAGTGGCACCCATGTTAACTTCCAAAAACAGGCTAACGTTTTGCTCCAACCTTTCAATTTCTTCAGAAAGAGTAACGGCATAAGCCTCAAATTCTTGTCCCAGCGTCATGGGTACCGCATCTTGTAACTGGGTACGGCCCATTTTTATTACATCGCGGAAGTCGCGTGCTTTTTCACGGAATGATAAAATCAAATCTTTGAGTACTTCAATAAAGCGCACGTTATTGAGCATAAGGGCTATCTTAACCGAAGTGGGATATGCATCGTTGGTTGATTGGCTCAAGTTTACATGGTTATTTGGGTGGCAAAACTGGTATTCCCCCTTTTTGTGTCCAAGAATCTCCAACGCGCGGTTGGCTATAACCTCGTTAGCAGCCATGTTGGTTGATGTTCCAGCTCCGCCTTGAATCATATCTACGGCAAAATTTCGGTGGAATTTACCTTTTATTATTTCATCGCAGGCCTTAACAATGGCATCGGTAATGGTTTTGTCGAGCAAACCCAATTCAAAGTTGGCTTTCGCAGCTGCCATTTTCACAATGGCCAACGATTGAACAAATACCGGATAAAAACTTATAGTGACACCACTTATATTAAAGTTTTCCATGGCGCGCAAGGTTTGCACGCCATAATAAGCTTCAGCAGGAACTTCCCGGTCTCCCAGCAAGTCATGTTCGGTTCGGGAGCGTCCGGAAACATATTGTGTTCCAATATTTACTAAGTGCGAATTGGCATGATCCATACGCCGTGCTACTAATTTAGCCAGGTATTTATAAAACTTTGCTGCTATTTCGCCCTCTTTGCTAAATATATCGAGTAGTACTTCCTTACTCAACGTAAGAGCGGTAACATCTGTCATCGCTCTTGCTGTGGATGAATGTGGTGAGTTTTCCATTAAGGAACCTTCTCCCATAAAATCGAATTTTCTGAAAAAAGACAACCGTTTTTCCTCTCCAAAAGGAGTCCGTTTAAATAGTTCCACCTCTCCTTCATAGATAATAAACACAGCATCACGGGCTGTTCCTTCTTTAAAAAGATAGGTTCCTTTTTGATAATTTTTACTTACCAAGTGAACAGCCAACTGTTCTATTTCATGCTCATTCAACGAATCGAAAAGGCTTACACCTTTCACAAATTCCAGAAATTTGTGCTTATCCATAAGAATAATAGTATAAATATTTGGAACGAAAGTGATTATAATTTTATAACCGACCAAGTATTTTTGATAGTCAATTTGATTCTTTAAAACATAAGGTCCCTAGTATTTCTATTTTGATAAATTAGAAAATTTGTTGAGATTTTGTGTTTTAGTGGCTAAAAATTTCAGCATTATTGACATGCTACTATTTCACTTGCTTATCTTTCAATTAATAATTAAATGCTATATGATTCGACTTGAGAGGGCCCAGAGCTTTTTTGAAAAACCGGATGATATTAAATATAGTTAAATGTTTTGATTTTAATCACCGAAGTTTGTATTTTTATACGAATACATTTAAAATCGCAATTCCGCAACATGAATTCCCATAGGGGATGAAATACTTGTGGTTATAAAGGTTGACCCCGAAATAGAAAATTGACTTGAGAGGCAGTTATGCTAAACTTGAAAGGGTTTGTTTTTTTAATCAAACTCAAAATTAAATAATTTTCTTGCGGATTTAGGGTAAAATTTGATGTTTGGATTATTCATTTAACCCTTGTATTTTACACAAAACAATAACAAACGATGGCAAAAATTCTGGTATTGGGAGCAGGAATCTCGGGGCACACGGCGGCTGCATTTCTTAAAAAAAAGCTTGGGAAAAAACACCAGGTTGTTGTAGTATGCCCCACGGCCTATTATCAATGGATACCGTCGAACATTTGGGTGGGCGTTGGCAAAATGACCGTGGATCAAGTACGCTTTAAATTAAAAAAAGTGTACGACCGTTGGGGTATTGATTTCCGACAGGCTAAGGCTACCGCTATTTTTCCGGAAGGAGGCAATGGATTGGAGCGCCCTTTTGTATCCATTGAATATACTGATGAAGCCAATTTGGGAAAAACAGAGAACATTGATTACGATTACCTTGTAAATGCCACTGGCCCAAAGTTGAACTTTGCCGCTACCAGTGGCCTCGGACCTGGCAAATTTACCCATTCGGTATGCAGTTGCGACCATGCTGCTTCTACTTGGGAAGCGCTAAAAGGCTGCTTTACAAGAATGCAAAATGGCGAAAAAATCCGGTTCCTTATTGGCACAGGACATCCAACTGCCACCTGCCAAGGGGCCGCTTTTGAATATGCGCTTAATGTAGCCCACCAAATAGCCGAAAGAGGGTTGCAAGATAAAGCCGATATCACCTGGATTTCGAACGAATACGAATTAGGCGATTTTGGAATGGGCGGCGCCTTTATTAAAAGAGGAGGTTATATAACGCCTACCAAAGTATTTAGTGAGTCTATTTTTGCGGAATATGGTATTAAATGGATAAAAAGGGCGGGAGTAACAAAAGTAGAAGAGGGGATGGCTCACTACGAAACCCTTGATGGCGAAATGAAAACCATTGGCTTTGATTTTGCCATGCTCATTCCCGCTTTTGCTGGTGTGGGATTAAAAGCTTATAATAAAGGTGGCGAAGATATAACCGATCAGTTATTTGCACCCAATGGATTTATGAAAGTAGATGCCAACTATTCTGCGAAGGAATTCGAAGATTGGTCGGTTGAAGACTGGCCGTCGACATACCAAAGCCCAGCTTTCGCGAATATTTTTGCCCCAGGCATTGCATTTGCCCCACCACATCAGATTTCAAAACCCATGAAAAGTCCAAATGGGACGTTGATAACACCTGCACCTCCTCGAACCGGAATGCCCTCGGGCGTAATAGGCAAAATAGTTGCCCTTAATATAGTTGAACTTATAAAAACGGGACAAACAGACTTTAAGCACAAAGCATCGATGGGGCGAATGGGTGCAGCCTGCGTTGTTTCAGCTGGTTACGGTTTGTTAAAAGGGAACGCTGCAACAATGACAGTCTTTCCTATTGTTCCCGATTGGGAAAAGTATCCCCAATGGGGAAGGGACATTCAATATACCGTTGGCGAAGTAGGGCTGGCTGGCCATTGGATAAAGATTTTTCTGCATTATATGTTTTTGCATAAAGCAAAAGGCTATCCTTTTTGGTGGTTAATTCCTGAATAAAATATTTGTTTTACATAAATTAGTAAATTTAATTATATGGCTAAGAATATTGTACGTGTGTATTACGATGAAGCGTATCCACCCTTACCAACAAAAGCAACGCGATATTGGCGTAAAAACCTTTTATGGCAATCGTTCCGTTTTGTTTTACTGAACCTTAAAATTATGCGCATCATTGTTGGAGGGCATTCCTAAATTTATACTAAATGAATATCGTTTTTTATTGACGGGTTTAAAAAAGTTAATAAATTTCAACCGTATTCCCAATAAGTACTACTTTTCTAATCAGCAGGTTTTTGGCATCCGATGACCCTCCAATTGCTATTTCAAAGGTTCCGGACTCTACAATTTGTTTTGAGTCGGTATTGGTAATTGCAAAATCTTTTGGATTCAGGGTAAATGTGATGGTTTTTTGTTCCCCTTTTTTTAGGAATACCCGTTGAAAACCTTTCAAAGAAATAGCAGGTACAATATATGCCGTTGTTTTATTTGAAGCATAAAGCTGTACCACTTCTTCCCCATCCATGGCTCCGGTGTTTTTCACATCGACACTCACTGACAGGGGTGATTGCGTTTCGCTGGTTTCATTGCACAATAAATTGCTATATCCATAACTGGAGTAACTCAATCCATAACCAAACGGGTAAAGCGGTTCTCCTTTAAAGTATCGGTAGGTGCGGCCTTCCATATGGTAGTTTTTGAAATCGGGTAGCTGTTCCACCGATTTGTAAAAGGTAACAGGCAACCTTCCCGATGGATTAAAATCGCCGAATAACAGCCTTGTTAAAGCGGTTCCGGCAGCTTCGCCAGGATAAAAAGCCTGAACAATGGCCGGTAGGTTTTCGTTTTCCCAGTTTAAGGCGATGGCACTTCCACTAAAATTCACATAAACAATAGGCTTGCCGGTTTTATAAAGTTCCTTCAACAACGCTTCCTGAATTTGGGGAAGGTTAATGTGCGTGCGGTCGCCATGCGTAAAGCCATCAATTTCAAGGGGCATTTCTTCCCCTTCCAGATTGGCCGATATACCCCCGCAGAAAACAATTACATCGGCTTTGGCGGCTGCATCCAAGGCTTGCTGATGGAAATTGGCAGCCACATTTATCCAGCTAAGGTTGGCATATTGCATCGAAAGGGCATTTGCCCAAGGATTTGGAACCACTTGCAATGTTGCTTCAAATGGATATTTCTTCCCTTTTTCAAGTTCAATTTCATTATCCTTTATGGAATTGTCGTTAATTTTTACCTGCACATTGCCATTAAATACAAACTTTCCCGTTTTTTCTGGTACCAGAAACCCTGTCCATTTAACACTGAATGTTTCTTCCAGTTTCTGGCTTATGGGTGATAATTCCCATGAAAAATCAATGTTTTTGTCGATGCGGGTTATTTTTGGAGTTCCCTTCCAATCGGCATCCTGAAAGTATTCAGCTTGTAAGCCTTTTATGGTTTTTCCTTTTTCGGAATGGAAGAAGTTGGCTTCGCCCACTGTTTCAAAATCGGTAAAAACACCCGGTACAATAGGACAACCCTGCGAGTAAATAACATTATCCGATCCCAAACGCTCCTTCAATGCTTTTAAAGGGGTTACCGGATTAATCGGGTCGCCATTATAATTACCCACCAAAATGCTGAAATTGTTGGCGTTTGGACCAATTAGAGCTACTTTTTTCACATTTTTCAGGGGCAATATTCCGTTGTTTTTTAAAAGCACGAGTGATTTTTCGGCAGCTTCCAAAGTCAGTTTCATATTTTCCTTTGAACCCACCGCCGACATGGGGATTTTTGTGTAAGGCTGTTGCTCTTCTGGGTCGAACATGCCCAGCATGAATCGGGCTTTGAACAAGCGTTTTACAGAAATATTGATGTCCTTTTCGTTGATAACCCCCGTGCGGACAGCTTCTTCAAAGTTATCTTCCACAAATGCCCGGTCAACCTCACAATTCAGGTCGGTTCCGCTTGAAATGGCCCATCCCCAAGCTTGGGATGGTGTTTGCACCACATGGTGACTGCTTTTATAGTAAAAATCGGAAATGGCTCCACAATCGGAAACCACATACCCATTAAACTTAAATTCATTCCGTAGGATGTTGTTCATTAAAATATCGGAACCACAGCAAGGCTTGTCGCGAAATCGGTTGTAAGCGCACATCACCGACTGCACATTGGATTCCTGAACCGTGGCTTTAAATGCCGGTAAATAGGTATCGTACAAATCCCGGTCGTTCACCGAAAAGTTGTCGGTATGCCGGCTGAACTCAGGACCGCTGTGCACGGCATAATGCTTCGATGTTGCTATGGTTTTAAAGTATTTAGGGTCGTTTCCTTGCAACCCGTTGATGAAATTAACCGCTATTCTGCTGGTTAAAAAGGGATCTTCACCGTAAGTTTCTTGTCCGCGTCCCCAGCGTGGGTCACGGAAAATATTGATGTTGGGTGTCCAAAAGGTTAAACCCGTATAAAT
>JAIFNJ010000145.1 GCA_020047835.1 Bacteroidota bacterium | reverse complement strand
CTAGCCTGGATTTATAACAAAGGGTACCAACTGATTAACGATACCTTACTTGAACCTTTGTTGCTTGAATTTGCTGAAGGTGCTAATATTTCATTACTATCTATTCCGCCGCTTGATGCCCAAATCAGTGATGACAGCACACTCTTTATTCTTACAAATACGGGGCTAATTGAGGTCCCTCTTAAATATTCCACATACCGAGACAGTTACCTTGCGCATTGGATTCCTTTTAAAAATCCTTGCCAAACCATGGCAATTGACACCACAGGTTCTCTTTACGTATCACAGCAGGATCAGCTTTTTAAATATTTAGGAAATGGCCAATTTGAGCCCTATGGCCGGTTATCGGTCGATAAAATAAGTCAGTTTTTTATTGACTCACAAAATACTTTTTGGATGGCAGCCATGGAACACCGGAAGTTGCTAATCAGGCAAAATGGAAAGGAACAATCGGTAAACCTTTTATTGAGTGCTGGCAGGCATACTGATTCATTGGCCCCTTATGTAATTGACTTTTTCGAGGACGCCAACCAGAATATTTGGATAGGAACCGATGGCGACGGAGCCCTACTTTACCAAAAAAACCGATTGACCTTTCAAAAAGCGTCTATCGGATTTACTCGATGTATCACTTCATATAACAATTATTTATTGGCAGGTACCTTTAAAAATGGCCTTTGGCAACTCAATCCGGACTTATCGGAAGCAAAAAGGATATGGAAAGATAAATACACCAATGATTTTGATATTTTAAGCATTACCAGTGACAGGCTGAAGCGCCTTTGGGTTATAAGCCATTTGGGGCTCAGCATTTTTGAAGGCAACGGGAAACTTGTGTATAATTATCCTATGGAAATAAGTGCCGCAACAGTTTTTGATCAAGCATCCGACACATTACTCATATCAACAAACAATCATTTAATGACCTTTTTCGCTGGAACTAAACCCGCCCTGCTAAAAAAGAATATCCATTACCATTTTACATCACAAATAAAATTGAATAATTGGGAATGGATAGGTACCCCTTTCGGGCTATATCGTATTGATTGCCGCCTTGGATTGGAATTGGAGCAGTTTTCCCCTTCAACAAAAATTTCCAGTATTGGAATTAAAAGTCTTACCGGCATTGATAATGAGGTTTGGGCGGCCACTATGAATGGCATTGAAGTATACAACGAAGAGGGTCGGCTAATTCAGTTAACTGATGGGTTGAAACCCCTTCAAGATGAACTGCTGTATTCTTTACTGGCGGATAAAAAAGGCAGGTTATGGTTTAGCAGCAACAGCGGTTTGGGGTGTTACGACACCTTGCTTCAAAAAGTCATTAAGTTTGACTCACAGCATAACCTCCAGTCAACAGAGTTTAATTCCAATGCCTATTATCAATCACTTTGCGGCAGCTTATATTTTGGTGGAATTCAGGGTATAAATGGATTTGATCCTGAGAATTTCAATCCCACGCCATCACTTCAAAAAGCTGCTCTTGTATCACTTTATGTATCGGATAGCCTTTATTGTAAAGGTATTCCACCCGAAAATTTGGAATTACACATCGGGTGGCGGAATCCACATATAAGTGGAAAAGTGTTCAGTACACATTATCAGGATTTTTCCGATCAGGTTTATAGCTTTTGCCTAATCAATTACGAAAAACAATGGAGCATCCCACAAAATGGGGGCACGTTCAATTATAGGAATTTACCACCGGGAAAGTATCAATTATTAGTTAAATATTTAGATGGAAACCAATTTTGGAGCCAACCAGTTAAGCTGATAATCATAACCATTCGACCTCCAATCTGGAAAACTTGGTGGTTTTTATTGATTGTTGCTTTCACTGTTTTTGAATTGGTAGTTTTTTTGGTAAAACAAGGCCAGAAAAAAAAGTATTTAGCAACCATTAAAGAATTGGAACATCAAAATGCCATAGAAAAGGAACGACTGCGTATTTCGCGCGATTTGCATGATGAATTAGGTGCCGGGCTTTCACTTATTTTATTGAACTCGTCCATGGCGCAATCACAGGCTGGTCAGCCTGAGATGGTAGATTCCTTTCTTATGCGCATCAACCGCAATACCAAAGAATTGTATGAAAGTATGAACAATTTAATTTGGCTGCTAAAAACAGAGAATCAGACCATGAATGCATTGCTTGCCAAATTGCGCGAAACTATTTCAGAACTTTGCGAAGATGCCGGTTTGGACTATGAAATAAGTTTTCCGGAGGTTGAGGTTGAATCCACTATCAATCGCGACGCCAGCCGACAAATTTATTTGATGGTTAAGGAGACCGTAAACAATGTGATAAAACATGCCCAAGCTTCAAAACTAACACTGAACTTAAATTATTATCCTGAAAGAATTTCAATTATAGTGATTGACAATGGTAAGGGGTTTGATAATAAAATAGTGGAAAAGAAAGGAAATGGGTTATTCAATTTAAAATTGAGGGCAGAACACTTGAACGGCGAATTTATCATTCAATCGGATTTAGGAACGGGAACGCGCATTGAAATAAATATTCCTTCTAAGAGCTTAACAATTGAGCAGCCTGAAAATACTACTTTAAGGTGAGCTGTGTGAAAAACAATAGGTGTATTTTTACACGTTACAATTCAAATAAATGATTCAAGTAATAATAATAGAAGATAACCACGATATTAGAAATGCCATTCACGCATTGGTGAACGGAAGTTCTGGTTTTTGCTGTACGGCGGTATATAGCAATGCCGAAGAGGCGCTGGCAGCAATTCCGGGTATCGATTTTCATGTTGCATTGGTTGATATCAACTTGCCGGGAATGTCGGGTATTGAATTAATCAGCCAGTTAAAACCCATTATGCCAGAAAAGCAGTTTATCATGCTCACGGTTTTTGAAGATATTGATTACATTTTTAATGCACTCAAAGCAGGTGCTACTGGATACTTAGTAAAAAGCACCCCGCCGGCAAAAATCCTGGAAGCCATTGTTGATGTGCATCAAGGAGGTTCACCCATGAGCGGACAGATTGCCCGAAAAGTGATCAGTTCATTTAATCAAACTACCACCGTGGAAAACCCTTGTATAAATTGTTTAAGTAAACGTGAACAGGAGATACTTACCCTATTATCTAAAGGGTTCCGATATAAAGAAATAGCCACCCAGCTATTTATATCCATCGAAACAGTTCGAACCCACATTCGTAATATTTACCAAAAACTTCAGGTTGAATCGGGAATTGAGGCTATTAATAAAGCGTTTGGAACAAAACTCCAGTAGGCAAATAAATTATCCGTTTACGTGAAATGTCTAAATCAATTTTAATATAAAGCAGTTAAATCTTAATAAAGAGCTTAATTCTCAACCATTTTCCTAAAACTATTGTTCCCAACCTTTGCAGTAAATCTCAAAAATCACTCTTTAGTAGTATTCCATTGCCTAACTATAACCGGTACTTTTGGCTGTCTTTTATATTCACTTAAAAATCAAACAAATGAAAAAATCCATGCTCCTAGGCATTTTGCTAAGCGTCGGCTTAACCCTGTTTGCCCAGGAAGAACTTAAGCCGGAGCAAACCATTGCTTTCCCGTTTAAAGTTACTTCCAAAACCATTAACCCAAGCCACACATTGGTATTAATAACCGACTACAAGCAAGTAGCCATGATTGATGCCGTTACCCTTGCTGTAAAATGGTCTGTTAATTTGAATGAAAAATTCAAAATCGAAAAAGCGGAATATTGTGGTCTTTCTAATGTAAACGATACCGTGTGGGTTGTTTACAAAGAAAACAAAGAGAGAAAAACAGTAAGCCTAAGCCCTGAAACCGGCGAAAAGATTGCAGGCCCGGTAGTTGAAAAACCCAGTTCAGACAGTAAAGGCGAGAAAGGCCGTTTCCTTGATATAAATCACTATTTTCCTTTCCCCGATGCTGAGGTAACCGTTACGGTAAATTATAAAATGAAGTTTCTTGCTACTACCACCTCAAGCTCCGATGCAGCATTGACATTGGTTTGCGTCGGTAAATACAATTGGACCCAACTAGTAAATGCCAAAGTCATGCCTGCCTTAACCTCACGGGGCAGCAAATTGGCCGACTTTTTAACAGCCTACGTTCAGGGCGATAAGCTTTTTATTGTTTACGATGGTTTTTCGGTTATAGACCTTGCCAGCGGGAAAATTTTATGGGAATCGGGATTCGATTATGTTAATTCTGAAATGAGTTTAACCAAACTCACACAGGAATATCCTAAAGCCCCATTCCCATATTACGATGGCAAAGTGGTTTATGTAACCGATATGCATGATGATGCACGAAAATTGAAAGCCTTGGATGCAAGCACTGGAAAAGCGATTTGGGAAAGTGAAAAATACGATAAGGATGCCATGGTTTCAAACATCTATTTTGCAAATAATACCGTAATTAACCAATTTGGCGGACGAATTTTTACGCTGATATGTAAAGTGACCAACAATTCAGAACTATTTATTTCTGATTTTGCATTTCCAACCGATGGCGGTTTTAAAAGCTACGATGCCACTATGGGCAAATTGCTTTGGAGTACTTTTGATAAAGAGGAATTTTCGGGATTGAAGAAAAGGACTACCAATTCCATTGTTAAAGATAACATCATTTATGTGGCCACTGAAAAAGAACTTTTTGCCATCGATGCCTTAACAGGCAAACTAAACCTTTCCACCCCAATTTCGAAGTTGGATATTGGCCAGCCGAAGGATATTTCGTTTTTAAACAACAACATATTTATTTATGCCACCGAAGGATTTGCCATGCTCACTACCGATGGTAAAGTGGTTTACAACACGCCAACAAAAGAAATTTTCATGGCCGAAGTTATTGGAAGTACTTATGTGGCCTGGATTGGCGATGATATCTATAATTTGAACACCTTTTTATGTTTCGACCCTTTAACAGGTAAAATTTCCGGTAAGATGAAAGATACCGCATATCCCTATTTTACTGAGAGTGGTGAAGCCTTTGTTAAGTTCGATGGGAATAAAGGAATGCTCAGGTTTAAAACAAACTAATTGGTTTAATTTAGCAACCATTTTTGAAACCCATTTCAGATGATTTACTGATGCTAATTACTGATTACTTGAAATTAAACCCATGATAACTAAAAACCGTACTTACCTTATGTGAGTGCGGTTTTAATGTTTATGGCACCCGCTGTTAAGGAAAAAATGCCAGTTTTGATAAAATTCAAAAATGGCACAAATACAACCTACAGTAAATAAAATCATTCATTACAGCCTAACTTCCTCTTCCTCAAAAAATCACCCAAAAGTAGTATTTCATAAACAATTCATTACCGATACTTTTGATTCGAAATAGAATTAAAGTTAGTTAACACCGCCATAATTACCTACTATGATTGTAAAAAGCTATCACAAAATCCCCTTTGGAAATGCCGCTCCAGTTAGAACGTTAATTTTTCTTTTATTGCTGACAGCTGAATTTGTATTACTAAACAGTTGCCAAAAATTTGAACATGCCACAGGGATTGACGAAGTGGGAGTCAAAGACATTGGAATCCATGAGGCCATATTTTACATGCAATTGGGTGATGTAAGCAGCAGTCCGTCTATTCAATTTGGTTTTTGCTGGGCCAGCCATTCCTTGCCCACGCTCGATGATTCGGTGTACCATAAAGGCGAAAACCCGCAACTAGATGTTACCTATGATTACCAAACGGTTGCTTTAACCCAAAAATCAGTTTACTACATGCGGGCTTTTACCATTGAAAATGGAACCCCGGTATTTAGTGATGAAGTACGTTTTGAAACATTAACAGCTAATTTGGCAACGGTGCAAACCAGCCCAGTAACCAATACTACAGGCACCACAGCCGATTGTGTAGGGTCAGTGATCAACGATGGTGGCAGCAGCATTACTTCGGTTGGTTTTTGCTATAATATAACAGGCAATCCTACCAATAACGATTCGGTGCAGTATTCAACTAGCCTGGCGGATGAGTTTGCTTTAAAGCTTACTGGATTATTGCCGGCCACTCATTATTATGTCAGGGCTTTTGCGATAAACGATGCAGGTATTTCGTATGGAAGTGTTGTTGAGTTTAATACCAATGTGGATGTACCTTCGGTTGAAACAGTTAGTATTTCACAGGTAACCGCTACAAAAGCATTTTTTAAAGGCCGTATAATTCATAGGGGAGGCGCTCAGCTCACCGATAGTGGATTTTGTTTCACAACTGTTGGAGTTCCAACCCTCAGCAACAGTGAAGAAATACGTTTTAGCCATTCCGGGAATTTTGAGATAGTAGGGAATATTGGTCCAGCAAATACAACGTTGTACGTGCGAGCATTTGCACAGAATAGTGCTGGAGTAGGCTACGGGGCAACCATTTCCATTAAAATTCCTGCTGCAACAGCCAATGTGCAAGATGGTGAAGGCAATAGCTACCGCACAGCAAAATTGGGTGAGCATTTATGGATGCTGCAAAACCTGAAATCGAAAAAATATGCCGATGGTACCGATATTCCTGATGTTACGGCCTACAATAATGATGAGCTAAATGTTTCGGTCATGGGCCGCTTATATACCTGGAATGCAGCCATGCACCAGTCGGCAGATACGTTGACCCAAGGAGCATGTCCCAATGGATGGCACGTTCCTACGACCTCGGAATGGAATAAGTTAGTTGCTTTTTACGGTGGATGGGACAAGGCAGGGCTTTTTATAAAAGACATTCAAAATGGATTGTGGGTTGAACTGGACGAAATGTCAAACAACCTGACTGATTTTGCCGCTCCGGCAGGAGGTTCCCGCCAACAGGAATTAGGCGCTTTTGGAGGAATTGGCACTACCTGTTATTTTTGGGCTTCCGAAACATCGTATAAAGATGCAGGAATGGCACAGGCTTATTCCTCTTTAGCCTGGTACAATGAACAATTTACGGGTGCATTCACTATTAAAACTATTTCCATGTCGATGCGATGTGTACAAAACCATCCATAAATAAATTGATTATGAAAAAATATATAGCATTACTGATGCTGATTTTTGCCCTTATTGCAGGTTGCGAAGACTTAGAACGGAGAACTGGCATAAAAACAGGACAAGCAAGCGAAGTTGGGTATAACCAAGCAAAAGTTGGTGCTTCTATCACCGATTTAAGCGAAAACAACCATCAGCAATATGGCTTTTGTTATGGTACAAATCCAAATCCAACTGCTGATAATACAGTCATCGATTTAGGAACTCCTGGAGTTTTGGGTGATTATAGTGCACAATTAAATCAATTGAACCCCAACACCGAATACTATTTTAGGGCCTTTGTTAAGGAAAGTGATACTTATATTTATGGCGATGCTGTTTCATTTTCTACTGCATCGGCCCCACTGCCAACCATGGAGATTGATGAAGCAACTTCAGTAACTCACAACAGTGCAATTCTTATCGGAAAAATTATTTCAGGTAATGGCGATTCTGTATTGGTTAGTGGTATCTGCTTTGGCTTGGAAATGAATCCGACTAAAGATAATTTCACATCGGCCAATAAAACGGGGTTACGGATTTTTACCGATACTCTGACTGAATTGCAATCATCAACTAAGTATTATGCCCGAGTATATGGCACCAATGGGATAGGAACGGGTTACAGCAGGCAAATTGAATTTACTACGGCTGACTTTCTGAAACCAACGGTAGTAACAGATTCTGTTTCACAGATACTCGATGTGCAGGCAGTTTTGTATGGAACCCTTACCAGTATTGGGCAAGGACCCGTTTCGGAGCAAGGTTTTTGTGTAGGAACAAACCCTGACCCAACAGTTGATGATAAAACAGTAAACATAACACCAGAGGTTGGATCATATCAGGCGATGGTTAACGGTTTAATAGCAAATACACAATACTTCTATCGGGCCTTTGCAAAAAATGAGGGTGGGATTACCTATGGCAATGTCAAAAACTTCTTAACTAAAAACCCTGCACGTTTGGCAACAATATATCTGCAAGATCCGCAAGTCATGAATTTTTCGCTCATTCGTTGCTATGGTCAAGTAAGTGATGATGGGGGTGGCGTAACCGAAATTGGATTAGCATGGAGTGAATTGAACTATCAACCTACCATTAATGATAATTATCAGATAGCAGACACTACTTATGTGACTTATACCTACTACGATAATGTGCCCTTTGCCCGGATAAACTTTGAAAATTATCTATACAATCTGAAACCAAATACCCGGTATTATATTCGCGCAGCTGCAAAAAACAGCGCAGGGGTGGCATATAGCTCAGTGGTTAACTTTACCACTCCGGCACAGAGCTTACCCGAGGTGTCCACCTTTTCGGTGCAGCAATTGATGGCAACCAAAGCATTGATTGTATCGAAGGAATTGCCTCTTATTAGTAATGTACCTGATGTAATATATGGAGTTTGCTGGAATACCACTGGAAATCCGGACATTTCGAATCAAAAAAAGGTTTCCAGTGTATTTTCCGTCAAATATTTTGAAACATCAATTTCTGGACTTACCCCAAACACCACATACTATGCAAAAGCTTATGCTACTTATAAAGGAATTACAGTATATGGCTCTGAATTAACTTTTACTACACTAAACCAAAGCGAAGTGGTAAAGGACTATGAGGGTAACGAATATACAACGGTAACCATTGGTTCGCAAGTTTGGTTGAAGCAGGATTTGAAAGCCAGACATTATGCCGACGGTACTGCGCTGTCCGAATTTACTATGTACGGCAGTAAGCCCGAGATGGCC
>JAIFNJ010000158.1 GCA_020047835.1 Bacteroidota bacterium | reverse complement strand
TTTTGTAGAAGGGCTGAAGGGCTTTACTATGAGCCAAAAGCAATATAAAAGCCGGTATCGAATTGTCAATCCTGAACTATTGGACGAATATTATCAAAAAGGGCAGGATGTAATTGCCTTGGCAACACATTATGGAAACTGGGAATGGGGAATACAGGCTGTTGATGCACAAATCAACCATCAGGCAGCGGCTCTATACAAGCCCCTTTCCAATAAATTTGTAGAACGGTTCACCAAAAAGTTGCGCGAAAAATCGGGGATGAAACTGGTTTCAATTTACGATACACTGGCCTATTTCCAAAGTAAAAAGGAAAAGCCGGTAATCTATATCATGGCTGCCGATCAGTTTCCTGGCGATCAGATTGGTAAAGCAATCTGGTTGGAGTTTTTAGGCCGTGATACGCCCTGCCTTCATGGACCGGAAAGTTATGCGCGTTTCAATAATTTTCCAGTAGTGTTTTTCGACTTGAAACGGGTTAAGCGCGGATATTATGAAATGGAAATCAAAAAACTGGTTGATCATCCTAAGGAAACCCAACCGGGCGATATTACTAAAAAATACATGCAAACACTCGAACTGGCAATTCTAGCCAAACCTCAGGACTGGCTTTGGTCGCATAAGCGATGGAAAGTGCAACGGACGAATTAGCCCATGTGCCCATTTTCTCATTTGCCCATGAACTAATTACACAGATGATTAATGAACTAATGGGCTAATGAACCAATGAGCTATTGAAACTTACTTCGTAAAAAACATTTTAATAGCCACCAGTACTAAAAAAACACTAAAAACCTTTTGAATTATGTTTGCGGGTAACGACACGGCAATTTTGGAACTGAAAAAACTCCCAACCATAAACGCCGCTGCCATAATGAGTGCATACTTCAAATTGATGTATCCGGCTTTGTGGAAGTTGTAGGCGGCAAACATGCCAATAGGCGGCAGCATCACAGCCAAACTGGTTCCTACAGCCTCGTGCTGGCTCATTCCAAGAATATATACCATGGCCGGAATCATTATAATTCCCCCACCAATTCCCAATAAACCACCTAGTGAACCGGCTAAAAGACCAATAAGAATAAGTAATACAAGGGTTTGCGTATTCATCTTAATAGTTTTTGATATTTGTTAATTGAAAATTGTCAATTATTAATTACTCCAAATCATCTTGAAGTTCATCCAATTCATCGGTATCTTCAACTTCCTGAACCGATTGCTCTTTTTTCTCTTCAAATTTTTGGTCCACCACAACTTTTTCTTTTATGGCAAATTCTCTTATCAGAGCTATTGCAGAGGCCGTTACCGCTATTATTAAAGACACATATACCAGCAAAAGCTTTCCTTGTTTTGCTTTTGCAATAAAAAATGCAACTAACGACAACAGAATAGCTATTATAGATGGTATTAAAGCCAACATTTTAAATGGAGTAATAGCCATACCTAAACCAATTATTCCAGAAATTAAAGCTAAAATAATAATGGTTTTTACTAATCCAGAATTTGAGTTCATAGTATCAATAGTTAAAGGTTAAATTAGTATTCTATTAGTTTTCAATTAGTTTTTTAATCCACTGGTCCCTGTTAGTTTTACCAGAACTTCGCCTTCTTTAAAATTGGCCGAAATACGCGCTGGTACTCTGTTGTTATCAGCTGTTAACCATAAATAATTGGCATTCTTTTTAACCACAAAATCGTTATCCAGTTCCAAGGCTAATTTATAACAGACTTTTTTGCCTTGTTTTTCTACATCAATGGTTTCTTTGCCCAAATATTTTACTTTAATATTCAGAACCCTTTCTAAAAAAAGTACCGAAAGTGGAATGGTTTTCCCCGGTTTGTATGCTTCATAGTCGAGATTCCTTAAATAATAAAGCAAACTAACAATATCAAGTGTGTTATCGGCAATAACGATGTTCTTCTTTATGGTTGGGGCATCACTGCTCTCAACTTCAATTTCAGCCGTTTTTGTTTTGTATTTGAAACTGTATTTCGATTTTTGGGTATGACCTTTTATATCGGAATCCTGCTTCATTATCAAAGGCTTTACCGTTGCTGCATCAACCCAAGTTTGATAGGTATGTCTAATTTTCGCATAGTTGTCCATATCACTGAAGGTACTTGCATTGAATTCCAACCGATAAATGGGTTTTTCTTTTCCAGGAACGTTGATGGTGTTCATTTCCAGGGCAGCCAAATCGGTTCGAACCGAGGACATAAAATAGGAAACTTTATAACTCAGCTTTTCACCGGGCTGAAAAGATGCTTTACTTGGATTTGTTGTTTGAGACATCAGCTGCACAGAACTGAATAGTATAAGTAATAAAAAAAGGTTTTTCTTCATTTCCATAAACTTGATTTTTTTTCAAAAGTAATTATTATCTGCAAAATGAAGACTCAATAAGTTATAAACTTGAAATAAATGAATCGAATGGTAAAAACGCCTGCACCAAATAACTTATATTAGAGTCACTGTTTCAGGTTATTGCTAAAAATATATAGGTAGTTCGATTTTTAAAAATATCACTAAATATCACCCATACAAAGTATGTACATCATTATTACTTATCATTGAAAATGAACAATATACATCATTCATGAATTATATAACATCTCAATAGGGAATTGGAATGAATGCTATTTTATTAAGTTTGCATCCATTACAAATGGTAAACAAAAATAAGTATATGAGTCAATTGGAATCGTACTTTCAAGAGTTTAGAAAAAATATTATTGGCAACGATGCCACCTTTATTTCACCCTACGGTGAAAAAAAAATTGTATATGCCGACTGGATTGCCAGCGGTAGATTATATCGTCCGATTGAAGAACAAATAACCAACCTTTTTGGCCCGTTTGTAGCCAATACCCATACCGAAGCCAGTGAAACCGGTACCCGAATGACTCAAGCTTATCATTTTGCACAGCAAATAATAAAAAAACATGTAAATGCCGGTTGCGATGATGTGCTTATTGCTGCCGGTTCGGGAATGACATCAGTAGTTAACAAGTTTATTAGGATATTGGGATTGAAAGGATGCGGTTCGCTTAGGCATTCCAAATGCATTAAAGAAATGGAGCGACCGGTGGTATTTATTACGCACATGGAACATCATTCCAACCATACTTCCTGGCTTGAAACCATTGCCGATGTGGTGATTATTCCTCCGGGTAAAAATGTGGAAATTGATTTAAATGAATTGAAAAATCAACTGGAAATATATAAAGACCGGAGTTTTAAGATTGGAACCTTTACCGCCTGTTCCAATGTTACCGGTGTGCATACGCCTTACCATCAAATGGCCCGGTTGATGCATGAATACGGAGGTTTGGCATTCATCGATTTTGCTGCGTCAGCCCCTTATTGTTCCATTGATATGCATCCGGGCGACGAAATGGAAAAGCTGGATGCCATCTTTTTCAGTCCGCACAAATTATTGGGCGGTCCCGGATCGGCAGGAATCTTGATTTTTGACTCTAAAATGTATCATAATGAAGTTCCCGATCAGCCGGGTGGCGGAACGGTGGACTGGACCAATCCCTGGAACAAATATAAATATGTAGATGATATTGAAGCCCGCGAAGATGGAGGTACCCCAGCATTTTTGCAAACCATAAAGGCAGCATTGGCTTTTAAGCTAAAGGAAAAAATGGGTGTTGAAAATATCCTGACCCGCGAACACGAGCTGCTTGAATTGGCTTTTCCATTGTTAAAGCAAGTTGAAGGTGTCCATATTTTGGCCGATAATCAATTGAAACGCTTGGCGATGATTTCGTTTTATATTGATACCATTCATTTTAATTTGTTGGTAAAACTGTTGAACGACCGATTTGGAATCCAAGTTCGCGGCGGTTGCGCCTGTGCGGGAACCTATGGCCATTATTTGCTGGAAGTAACCTACGAAAGGTCAAAAGCCATTACCGATAAAATCAATGCCGGCGACCTTTCCGAAAAACCAGGCTGGGTCCGCTGGTCGCTGCACCCCACCATGACAAACCAGGAAGTGCTTGATTTTGTAGATGCCCTGCACCAAATTGTGGCTAATAGAGAAGCGTGGAGTGCCGACTATAATTACAACAACAAAACCAACGAATTTCAGCATAAAGATCAGGTGAAAGGCATTAAACCGGAGATTAAAAGCTGGTTTGAAGTATAGAAGTTAGAGTTTAGAGTTTAGAAATTAGAAGACTAAAGTCACTTTAAACTCCAAACTCTAACCTCCACTTGTTAATAACAAAATACTAACTTTCCAACCAATCAATCACCAATTTTATTACTTTTGCACTCATAGGTTTCCGAAATTTTGGAACGAAGAGGGAATGCCGTGTAAATCGGCAACAGTACCCGCTGCTGTAAGCTCTGTAAACCTTTGCCAACTTTCGCCACTGCCCTGAGTACTCGGGGCGGGAAGGCCGGTAAAAGGGGAGTAAGTCAGAAGACCTGCCTGTAATTGTTTTACCATGCTTTCGGGATCAAAGGCGCGATTTCAGTGAAATCCCCCGAGCATCTAATTGTTATAAGATGCATTTTTTTTGGCTTTTTTTTAGTTTTTTATTGCTTGCTGTATTAGGCACCCAAAATCCATCACTGGGTCAGCAAAACCCATTTGTTGCCAACGTGCTGGAATTCAAACCGGCACCGGGACAGTTCATAAACACTCCATTCGGTTACCCAAATTCAGCACAAAGTCTTATTGGTGGTGTTTCCGGAACATTAAGTCTGGGAGGATTTGGGGGTTACGTAGTAGTTGGTTTCGACCATACCATTGAAAATCACCCTGAAAACCCGTTTGGCGTTGACTTTACTGTTTTTGGAAATGCCAGCCCCAATTCCTCGGAACCGGCTGCCGTTTATGTAATGAAGGATTTGAACCAGAACCAACTACCCGACGACACTTGGTATTTATTGGCAGGAAGCGATTATTACTTTTCATCATCGCATACTGATTATCAAGTCACTTTCACCAATCCAAACAGCCTTTCAGCCACTGATGTTCCCTGGGCAGATAATTTTGGAAACACCGGAGTGATTGCGGCAAATAGTTTTCATACACAGCCTTATTACCCATCACCTGATAGTTTTCCTGAAATACCCAATCAGCGATACACCCTGAAAGGTATAATGGTTGAACCCCGCATCGATAAATCGGATCCGGCTTTTGTGGCGGTTCAGGTTTGTCCGTTTGGTTTTGCCGATAATACCCCAAGAAACATGAATTATCAGGGATGGGAACCCAATAACCCTTACACATCGGCTATTGAAGGTACTGGGGGCGATGGCCTCGATATTTCGTGGGCAGTGGATTACGAGGGTAATTCAGTGGTTTTGGATGGAATCGATTTTATTAAGATTCAAACCGCAGTAAATGCCTCCGCTGGATGGTTGGGGGAATTGTCGTCTGAAATTTTAGGTGTTGCTGATGTTTCCCCAAACGATTCTATAAAAGGGACAAACCAACAACTGGTTATGGAACCCTTATTTAAGAATTTGAAACCGGATGAAACCATTAATCTAAAAGCCTTTTATTTTGAATCGGGGAAACCGGTTGAAAACCAGCAGTTTTTGTTTACCTTAGATAATCCGGAATTAGCGACGGTATCAACCGAAGGAGTTCTTCAAACCTTAAAATCTGGGAAAGTCAAATTATACGTGCAACTGGCAAATGATGCATCGGAAATGGATAGTATGGAGATTACCATTGAAAATCCAATTCAAGTACATGAAGCGTTTAAACTAGAGGCCAATTTCTATCCAAATCCCACCTCTGACTTTATTCAAGTTACAGAAAATCAACCATTGGAAGGAATAAAGATTACTAATTTACTAGGTCAAAGCTGGATATTGAAACAGGAAAATAATAACCGGTTCAACCTTTCGGAATTACCAAGTGGTTTATACACCATTTACTACCGAACAAATAAAATTATAAAAGTATCAAAACTGATTAAAAACTAATCCGTGGTAAGACAATTCCTCAAATATGGATTGATTGTTTTGATTGGCTTTTCAGTCAAACAAGTGAAAGCACAGTATTCTTTCCACGATACCATTCCCATTGATGAGGTGCTGATAATGGCCAAACAAGATTTTAACCAACCCGCCGCAGGTGCCATTACCCAGCGGATTGATACGTTGGCTCTATTAGATCATATTTCGGGAACGTTGAGTGATGTTTTATCGGAACAAACGCCGGTTTTTATCAAAACGAGTGGTCGTGGTGCGTTGGCCACTGCATCCATTCGTGGTTCCGGGGCTTCGCATACCACCGTTTTATGGAACAATATTCCTATAAACTCGCCAATGACCGGACAGGTCGATTTTTCCCTGATTCCCATGTATTTTATTGACGAATTGGAATTGCTTTATGGCTCAGCGGCATTGCAAAATAGCAGCGGGGCTTTGGGCGGTAGTGTAGCCGTTACCAATACTCCTTTTTGGGAAAAGGGTTTTCATACCAAGCTGATTCAAAGTGTGGGAAGCTATAATACATATTCCACTTTTGGGCAACTTAACTGGAGCAACGAAACGGTAAGCGTAAAGAGTCGTGTGTTTTTTGAATCGTCGGCCAACGATTATGAATATTTTTTTCAAGGTCACCGAACCGGCGAAGAATCGGGAAACCGCAAATTGGAAAATGCTTCGTACCAAAAGTGGGGAACGTTGAATGAAGTTTTTGTGAAGGTAAATGAGAAAGATATGGCCGGAGTTACCTTATGGATTCAAGCCAGCAATAGAAATATTCCTGCTTTGGTTACTTCATCAGTATATAATCACAACGAAAACCAACAAGACGAAAACACAAAGCTTCTGGCTTTCTATAAACATTACAACAATGCTTTTTCATGGGAGCTTCAATCCGCCCTAATTAACGATGCCCTAACCTATCAACTAATGAACCAACTGAACGACACATCGGGATATTTGGTGCATTTTGATGCATATAATCAAAACAAAAGCAGTTTAACTCAATGGAAAGCAACCCTCAATTCCCCAAATTACTGGAAGTTTAATTTTGAAATTGAATATCGGTACGATCACGCTCTAACCCACGATCGGAAAACTGAATTGGGGTATTCGCACAGCCAACAATCGGTATCAACCCTAATTTCAGCTCATAAAACAATTGGGGAACGATGGAGTCTATCTGCATTGCTTCGAAGTCAGTGGGTTCAAAACCAGAGTTTGCAGCCCATCCCATATGTTGGATGTGAATATCTATTAAGCAATGTGCATCAAGTAAAACTTAAAACTAGCATTTCCAGAAATTACCATTTTCCCAGTTTAAACGATTTGTATTATGTTCCTGGAGGAAACCCAAACCTGATTCCCGAAAAAGGGACCACCGGTGAACTGGCATTGGAACAGCAAACCGATTTTGGAAATGCACAGCTTTCAAATTCGTTTAATACGCATTATTCAATTATCAACCATTGGATTCAGTGGACCCCATCGCAATATGGTTATTGGGAACCAACCAATTATAAAAAAGTGGTTTCGAAGGGTATTGAATACAATTCCACGTTGGGTTATCAATTGGGTAAATTTAGTGGAAAGATGCGTTTTCAATATGCTTATACTCCAACAACCAATGAATCAGATGAGGTATTAATGGATGACGATTCCAGAGGTCAACAGTTGATTTATATTCCCAAACATACTGGAAGCGGTTGGGTTTATTTCAATTACCGAAAAATTGAAATGAATTGGCTTACCTACTATTTAGGGCAACGCCAGACAGCAGCCACTAGCGATCCGGGCGTTTATACAGAACCTGCCTATTGGTTAACCAACCTTTCGTTGGGAACCAGTTGGAGCGGCGAACATCTGAAGCTTGGTGTCCGGGGAAAGATTGATAATCTTTTTAATGTGGAGTATGCCAATTTGAAAGACCGACCCATGCCATTGCGGAACTACTCCATCCTATTAAATATTGAATTTTAAAATGCTATGTATGAGTTGGAAAACATCTCTTTATTTGTTCCTTGTATTCGCTATGTTTTCGTGTACCGATGAAAACTATGTACCGCCTATCGATTCTAAAACGGGGAAAGGTGTTTTTATTGTGAACGAGGGTAACTTCCAATTTTCGAATAGTTCCTTATCCTATTACAATCCCGGTACCCGTGAAATTGAGAATAATGTATTTTATCGGGTTAATGGGTTTGACTTAGGTGATGTAGCACAAAGCATGTTTATTCGCGATTCATTGGGATTCATAGTGGTGAATAATTCAGCCCGGGTGGATGTCATTAACATCAATACATTTAAATATATGGGAACCATCAGTGGGTTGTCCTCGCCACGGTATGTTCACATTATCAATCCTACCAAAGGATATATTACCGATTTGTATTCCAAAGCCATTGCCATTTTCAATCCAAGTACGTTTGAAATCAACGGTACCATTCCAGTTGATAACAATTCCGGGAAGTTTTACCAACATCCCACCGAACTTTTGGTACCCTTTGGAAAATTTATTTTCACCAACTGCTGGAGTTTCGATAATAAGGTACTGGTGATTGATACCGAAACCGACCAAGTAGTTGATTCCATTGAAACAGGTTTGCAACCGGTAGCCATTTCCATAGATAAAAACGAAAAACTTTGGGTGCTCACCGATGGTGGGTATCAGGGAAATCCATTGGGTTACGAAGTACCCACCTTGTGCCGTTACGATGCAATTTCAAAAGATAAAGAACTTACTTTTTCTTTTGCGTTGGAAGATAATCCGCTGGATATTCAATTAAATGGAACCGGTG
>JAIFNJ010000251.1 GCA_020047835.1 Bacteroidota bacterium | reverse complement strand
AAAAAAAATCAGCCCAAGTACCACCGGGTTTTCAATATAACCTAACAGCAATGTATTTAACCATTCGAATCCTTGAAAGAATAAAAAAAGCAATGTGAGAATAAAACTAATTGATGAGGTAAAAAGCGAAAAACGATCCGTTATTTTGGCATACTCTTGTTGCTTACTATATTTCTCTTCGTCATAAATACCCTGAAGTAGCTCAGGAATTGGTTTGGAACGCCATGCTGCATTTAACCAATCGAGGCCCCGTTCCAAAATAAAATCAATCACTGTAATTGCTACTATTACATAAAAAAAAGGATGGTACATGTTCTATTTATTTGTGATTTTTAATGTGAACTTTCGTTCTTTAGACCGAAGACCGAAGTTGGAAGAATGAAGACCAAAGGCTTCTAATCTCTAACTTCTTTTTTCTACATTCTATACTCTATAACTAATCCTTTGTTACTCCAAATTGTTTGTTTAATAATTCAGCTTCTTTGATTCGATATTCCAGCAATCGATAATAATTTTGTGTTGTGTTATTATTTAATTTTTCCAATGCTTTTTTCTCCCAAATCAGGGCTAATTCAAGCTTTCCTGCCACTTCACAAGCCAGTGCCATATTGTGACATGAGGCACCTGAAATCCATATATCCTCATCTGAAGAAAGTTTTTGCCATATAGCTGCTGCTTTAAGCCATTCATCGCGATAGGCATAATTTGCTGCTGCCTGCATTTCAGAATTCTGGTTATAAAAAAAATCCCGCTGCACAGGAATCCAATATGGAGCCAATTTATCAGATACTTTAGGAGCAACTTGCGCAGCTATCTTATAGGAAAGCCAATCCAACCCATCGGAAGTTTCTATCGTTTCGCGAAATTCATTCAAATTAATAATCTCCGGGATGAACAAGGTATCCCGATGAATCCAATTATCTAAGCTGGTTTCATTACCGGGAAGATATAGTTTCCAAACAGAATTTACATAAAGTGCAAGTAAATTATTGGACGTATAACTGTATCCGTCGAATTGAGAAATTTTTGCAATGGAATGAATTATACCAAAACCTTCGAGCGATAGCAACGCATCAACCTGATATTTTTCAGTTATACGATTTATTTCAGACGGAGCAATTGGTTTCATCCGGTCTTTTGTTTGCCTGTAAATTAAGGCCGGATAGTTCAAACAAGTATCAATGCGGGGTGATTCGTTTAAAAAATAAACCAATTGATCTATTATTTTATGCGATGCTAATGTATCTAATAAATAATAGGTTTTTTGGGTGCTATTGGAAAAACTATCATTCGCTGAAATTTGATAGTTATTCAATACAATGAGGCTGTTAACCTGATTTGGTAATGTGGTACCGGCTGGTTTAATTACTTCAATTTGAACGGTTCCCACCACCTTGCATCCCACCATGGATGAACCTGTTAAAATTGCTAACAAAAACCAATAAACAACTTTATTTCGCATAATAAGTAATTTAAATACTGCCCCAAAACTTTCTTAAAAACCATTCAGTGCAAGCCAAAACAAGCAACAAAATAAATATACTTTTGAAGTTTATTAATTCAAAATACCCTTTTTTCTCATAAACAACCGGAACAATGGTATCATCTTTTAACAGCTCTACCGCTATATCATCGATCTGCTCTTTATAAAACATTTTGCCTCGATGCTCATTGGCTAAGCGAAAAAGCAACGTATGGTTTGCTATTAATTCATTTTTTTCAAGTTGCGATTCCTGAATAATAAATTTTCCACTTTTTTGAATACTTGTTTCACCCAATTTTGTTTTTGCCAGGTACCGGTATGTACCTAATGGCAAACTGCCAACGGATAATGAATAGGCATTTTCCGTTTTTTGAAAGATAAAAGGATACTTATTATTCATTTCATCCGTAATTTCAAGAAATAAATCCGGCTCATTAACCAGTTCATAAGATGGATTAAAGAGTTTCGCATTAAAAAAAACAGGCTTTTCCTGCTCCAAAACGGGAGAAATTTCAATGACCAAAGGATCTTTTTTATTTTCTGAAGTTAAGTGTTGAATGGATTTTAAAATTAATTCGCTGGTAATGCTGTGATTTGAAAATTGGGAATATTCATAAAGACTCCACTTCCATATTCCTTCACCCACAATGAACCCGGTTTTATAATTACCTGATTCAGAAAAAAACCACAAGGGTTTACTCGTGTTAATTTGGCCGATGCGTTGGTAGAGCATACAATTTCCTGCAGGTACTTCAGGATAATTACCTAACGGAATCTGTAAGGGCGGAAAACCATTGAATGCATCCAAATCGAATGTCGTTTTAAACAAGGAAAATGCAGCATTAAATGAAGGAAATATTTCAGTATTTAATTCTTTATTTTGCTCGATTTGCAACATGGTCTTTAAATTATTTAAGGCATCTATTGAAGTTTGTTGGCCAATTACAAACAGCACTGGTATTTCATTCAAAATAATGGAGGATATTACATGTTGTAAGTTTTGTGTTTTAGATGGCAACTGGTGCAAAATTATCAAATCATAGTTCTCAATACTATCAATGGGTTGATTACTTTGAATCTTGGTCAGTTTAAATGCTGGGTTTCCTCTCATTACATTTTGAAAAACGGCTACATCCGGATGGTACCCATCAAACAGAAGCAATATTTCTTTCTGGTCCTCAGTAACTTCCACATAAAATCGCTTGCTATTATTTACTAAGTTTTCATCCTTACTGTTAGATTGAATCCGAAGTTGATATTCAGTAATTCCCAAACTATCGGCTTGAATCTGAAAAGCCAGCTTTTTAAAGTATTGTTTCGCATCTACTTCAATAGTTTGAGCAGCAAGTATTTTATCATGCTGCAATAATTCCACCGTAGCCGTTTTACCTTTAAGATCTGTAGCACTAATATTTACAAATACTGGAATGCTATTCCCTTTAAAGGCTATTTTATTGCAGTCAATTTGTTTAATACTAAAATCCATTAATGAATTGGTGTCACCCAATGCAAGGCAATAAATAGGAAAAGGAAGGTTTTGAGCTGAAAAAATGGGCGAAACACCTCGATTTACAATGCCATCGCTGGAAATAAGTAAAGCACCTATATTCTCATTTAAAAAACGGGTATTAAAAATTGAAAATAATGATTCAAAGTTCGTTTCCTTTTCAGAAAAACTCCAATTCAAACTATCCGTCTTTTCTCCAAATTGCAAGGTCCTTACTTCGTACTTTGACGATAATTTTTGAACTAGTGCGTTTATTTGACTGGGTAATAACGTCCTATTATACACGGAATCCCTTGAAAGCAGCATTGATTCCGAATTATCTTGAGCAATTACAATTACTGGTTTTTTTGTATTAAGCGAACGTGTTTTTAGAACCGGAATCAATAGTAAAAATCCAATCACAAAAAGAATTAAAAAGCGCAAAGTTCCCAAAACAATCCGGCGTTTTTTCGACCAGTCCTCATTGGATGTCATTTTCATATAGAGCAGCATACTAGCAGCTATTGCAACCAATAGTGCAAGAATCAGAAACCAACCAGAATAAGTAAATTGTATGGCAGTATTCACAGGTTTTTAGAATTAAAAAATCCCCACTTCTTTTATTAAAAGCAGGGATATTTATTGAATCTTTATTTTGTATTAAGTTAGCATTGCACCACAAACATTAATAACTTGACCGCTAACATACGATGACATATCGGAAGCCAAAAAAGCAGCAACATCGGCTACCTCTTCAGGTTTACCTCCTCTTTTCAAAGGAATACTTTTCAACCAACCTTCTTTTTCTACTTCTGGCAATTGAGCCGTCATCTCTGTTTCAATAAAACCTGGGGCAATAGCATTGCAACGGATGTTTCGTGACCCTAATTCAAGCGCAATGGATTTAGTAAAGCCAATAATCCCTGCTTTTGAAGCGGAATAGTTTGATTGACCTGCATTTCCACGAACACCTACCACAGAACTCATATTCACGATAGAACCGGAACGTTGTTTGAGCATATATTTTTGCACTGCTTTGGTAAGATTAAACACTGATTTTAAATTCACTGCAATTACCAGATCCCATTGCTCTTCAGTCATTCTCATCAATAAACCATCGCGAGTAATACCTGCATTGTTTATAAGAATATCAACTCTTCCAAAATCCTTCACTACCTGATCAACAAATTCCTGGGATGCATTGTAATCAGAGGCATTCGAAGCATACGCTTTAGCTTGTACACCATAGGAACGCAATTCTTTTTCAACCGCTTGAGCATTTTCATCAATTTTTAGATCAGAAAAGGCTACGATAGCACCATGCTGAGCAAATTTTAAGGCTATCATTCTGCCAATACCGCGCGAAGCACCAGTAACAATTGCTACTTTTCCTTCAAGAATTTTCATATACTACGATTTAAATTAATAATTACAATTTACGACTCAAAAGTGAGGGCACAAATATAAAGAAAAAATTGAATTCGATTTTTTATTACCAATGAACCAACCCAATTAAAGTACTTTGGTATCTGGGTTATGCAATAAAATATCCTCTAAAATTTTAATCAAGTTGGTAGCGTTAATAGGTTTAGTTAAATAATTTATACATCCGGCATTATAGGCTAACTCCTTTTCATCACCCATAATATAAGCAGTTTGAGCAATTATTGGAATTTTTCGGATTTTAAGAATTTCTTTTGTTGCTTCAATTCCATTCATTAGGGGCATTCTAATATCCATTAAAATAACATCAACCGGATTGCTTTCAGCTACATATTCCAATGCTTCTAATCCATTTTTTGCCCATTTTATGGATGCATTCGTGGGTTGTAAAATATATTCTAAAAGTCGATAGTTTTGTTCCACATCTTCAGCAATTAATATATGCTTTCCACTAAATATTTTGGAAGAATCATCGGACAATTTTGCTTTAGTCAACAATTTTTCCTCGGAATCAGCTGGCAATGGATGAGTAAAATAAAAAGTGGAACCTTTACCCGGATAGGAAATAACCCGTATCTCCCCTCCCATTAATTGTACCAGGCTTTTACAAATGGCTAATCCCAATCCAGTTCCATTGTATTCTTTGGTGTACGACCGATCAATTTTACTAAAACGTTCAAATATAACATCTTGTGTTCCTTCGGCAATACCTATTCCGGTATCTTGAACATAGAATTCAATGGTATTGGCCCAAGTATTGCTTATTCCAAAATGAATAACTCCCCTTTCAGTAAATTTTATTGCATTATCAATTAAATTGCTAAAAACTTGTTTGAATCGAAAAATATCTGTTTCAATGGATAATTTTTGGTGTTTTTCTTTAAAATCAATCACCAATTCTAAATCATCGCGTTCAATTATCTTAGAGTCCTTATTATGTAAACTATAGAGCTCTTTAAAAAGAGTTGATAATTGATATTTTTCTCTATTTAACCGCAATTGCCCTGTTTCTATCTTTGCAACATCCACAATATTATCAATAAGTGTAAGCAAGTCCTGTCCACTTTTACTTATCAGTTCAATAAATTCTTCTCGTTCACCAAGGGTTAAATCGGGATCAGCTAATAGATCAGAAAAACCAATAATTGCTGTCATTGGTATCCGAATATCGTGTGACATATTAGCTAAGAATGATGATTTCAGCCGATCTGCTTCTTCGGCTTTCTCTTTTGATTTCAATAATTTATCTTCGTAATTCTTTCTTGATGTTAAGTTAGTTATTAGTACTGAAACCATTTTTAAATAATTAATTTCAGTATTATCCCACTCCACTTTATCATGGCTTTCAAAAACAATGGAACCGTATAAACTATTTTCAACCACAACGGGGAAAATATAAGCACCGCGCATTTGAAGGTTTTTGAGGTAGGTTTGCATATCTTCAGGAAGGTATTGCAAGGTAAAACCCAGAATCATTTTTCGCTCCTTCAACATTCGGTTCCACGAAGGTACTTTGTCAAAATGAATTAAAAAATTATTGGAAAATGGTTCAAAATCTTTGTGTACATATTGAATAAAAAGCTCCCCTTTTTTATGATCCTCGCTGTTGTTTATTATCAAAATTCTTTTGGGATTAAAATGATATGCTACCCTATCAATCACCAATTTGAATTTTTCTTTAAAAGGTATATCGGAATTGAAGATGCTAAGTATCTCTGTGAATAATTCATTTCTCTGCAAATTCTTATTCAATTGGTCCTTTGTTTGAAAAAAATCAGTGATATCAGCTATTTTGCAAGCTACATGGTTTTGAGAAATTGCATATAAATTAAATTGCAGGTGCTTTTTTAAATTTTTAATATAAAGTTCAAAAACATCAGTAAATGATTGATCGAAATTATTGGGCAATTGGTACAAATAATCCGGATTCATCAGCTCATTTAACAACATTCCAACCAGTTGATTCTTTGGCTTTTCAAGTATATTTGTTGCCGCCGTATTTGCATCCTCTACCCTAAAAAGAAAAAGGCTGTTGTCTTCCAACTCTGTTCGTTCTAATAATAAAATTCCCTCCGACAAGTGTTGATCGAAAAAATCAAGTGCTCTTCTCAAATTATTGTCTTCGCGTTCTTTGGTTTTAATGGCTTGAATATTTTCAAATTTTATTAAAAGTGATGCTTGATTATTTAAGGGTATTGTTACTTTTTCGCAGTATAATTTAGCCGCTATAGCAGTTCCTTTTAATGTTACTAATTCTGCCTCCATCTCCAGAGCAACTCTTGTTCCATCAATAATTTCAGCAAAATATTGAATAATTTGTCCTTTATAGTCAGGGTGCAATAGCTCAGAAAATACAAGTGTTTCTGAATCAGCGCGGGAAGCCTCAATGAATTTTAAAGCGGTTTGATTGATGAATTTTATTGAATCTCCTTGAATGATAAGAATTCCTTCCGGAGAATGATTTATAATCAAGTTGAAAAGGCTTTCTTTGGACTGAATATGTTGTTCCTTTAAAAGCAATTCATCGGTTAAAAGCTTTCTTTCCGATTTGAGATCTTTTACGAGTTTTTCTAATTCCTTAAATGATAGCGGGTCTGACATAAATTCGGTGCAAGTTGCAAATTACATTCTGTCACTTATAAATAATTTCATACTGCCAAATATACTTATTACAATTCTCTCAACAAAACTTTAACGAACTGCTTTGTAAGAAAGTTATCATTATATCTATTTGGCTTCTAATAATATCAATAGCATAAATTACATGGTTATCCCTCATCAAGTAACTATCAATATCATCTAATAATTTAATTAGTAATGATATAACAATACATAATAAAAGAAGTACTTGCAGGGTTATCAATGCTACTGAATTAATAACCAAATAAATAAAATTTTGTTTAACTATGTTTTAAAAACAATGAAACAATTGAACCTACACTTAAAAAAAATATGAACAGAGGGTATTTTTTTTCAAGGATTAGTAGTTAATTGTTATTTTTGAAATCATTTTTAAAATAGGTTTATGAAAAGTCGAATTTATTTATTCTTTGCATTCAGTTTAATAGTTTTATCAACGAATTTGTTTGGCCAAGGTTATCAAATAAAAGTAAAAATTGAAAATTTACAAGATAGCACTATTTATTTAGGCTATTATTTTGGTGATAAGCAGTATGCTAAAGATACGGTGAAGCTTGATGGAAAAGGTTTTGGGGAGTTTTCAGGAAAAGAAAAATTACCAGGAGGAGTTTATTTCGTTTTACTGCCGGGAAATATGTTTTTTGAATTAATTGTGGATAAAGAGCAACAATTCACGGTTACCACAAAATACACCGGTAATGCTACCGATTTAGTTAAAAACCTTGTTTCAAAAGGCAGCCATGATATGGATTTATACATTGATTACCAGAAATTCATGACTAAGCAAGGGGAACTGGCGATTAAACTGCGCGATAAATTAAAATTAACCCAGCTGGAACCCGATAAAAAAATAGTGACTGATAGCTTGCAACTATTGCACAATGAAGTGAAAATGAAATGGGAAACCATTGAAAAGGACCATCCGGAATCGCTTATTGCTGCTATCCTAAAATTTAATAAAGAGGTTGATATACCTGAACCTCCAAAAGATGAAAAAGGCAATATAATTGACTCATCATTTCAATATAAGTATTATAAAGCTCATTATTTTGATTTTATTGACTTTTCAGATGAACGGTTGTTGAGGACTCAATTTTACCATCCTAAAATTGATCGCTACTTTGAAAAGATGATTTTACCGATACCAGATACCGTAATTAAGGAAAGCTATATGGTTTTGGTTAAAGCAAAAGGCAACGAAGAGGTATTCAAATACACACTTCAATTACTATTTAATAAATATAACAATTCCAATATTATGGGAATGGATAAAGCTTTTGTATTTTTTGCGGAAACTTATTACTTAAATGGGAATGCTCCTTGGGCCGATAGTACCTGGCTTAGTAAAGTAGAAGAGCGCGTAAAAGAAATAAAACCCAACCTGATTGGAAATAAAGCTCAGGAAATAAGGCTACTTAGTCCCGATGACCATTTTATATCGTTATATACTATACATGCTGAATATACGGTTTTGTTTTTCTATGAACCAAGTTGTGGACATTGCAAAAAAACTACCCCAAAAATGAAAGTATTGGCTGATAAGTATTGGGGACAAGGAGTTGAAGTGCTGGGAATCTATACACAAGTTGAAAAAGAAGAATGGCTGAAGTTTATTAAAGAACAAGGACTTGAAAATTGGATAAATGCCTGGGATCCTTACAATCAGTCACACTTCAGACAGAATTATGATGTAAAATCAACACCTTCGATTTATCTGCTCGACAAAAACAAAAACATAATTGGCAAGCGCATTGATGTTGAAACCTTGGAATTGATTTTAGAAGACGAGTTTAAAAAGAATCCGGAAAAAAAGATACATC
>JAIFNJ010000189.1 GCA_020047835.1 Bacteroidota bacterium | reverse complement strand
GAAGCAAATTTACCAATGCCATTAAAAATGAAATCCCATCGGATATGAATACCCCAGGAGTGGAAATGGGGGCTTGCCTTTCACCGGATGGCAATACCATTTATTATGCCAGCGACCGAAGAGGCGGCCGTGGTGGTTTGGATATTTATATCTCTAAAAAAGATGTGAATGGAATTTGGAGCCCATCGCAAAATATTGGTAGCACCATAAATACCGAATATGATGAAAATTTTCCCAGCTTAAGCCCCGATGGCAGAACCTTTTACTTTGCTAGCCGCGGACACAGAGGAATTGGTGAATACGATCTTTTTAGAACTTCGTATATAGATTCCTTACAATCATGGACCCCACCTTTCAATTTAGGAGTCCCTATAAACACCCCTTTAGACAACACCTCCATTTCATTTACCTCCGATGGAAAAACTGCCTATTTAGCGGCAAACCGGAAAGAGGGCATTGGAAAATTAGATATTTATAAAGTTACCTTTGGTGACGAAAACCAAGCGGTGACAATTATTGGAACTGTAATGGTTGGAACCGAATCAAATTCAGTGCCTTATTCTGAAGATTTTTTGAAAGCGTATGCCACGTTATTTGATAATTTTGGGAATATCATTTCTCAATTAGAAGTATTAAGTGATGGGGGCATGTTCTTTGGAGCCTTATTCCCCGGAACTTACCGTTTAGAAGTTAAATTTGATGGAAAAACCGAAGGGTACTTTGAAACATTAAAAATAACCGCTGAAGAAAAAGAGGTTTACCGAACTATTTATTTGAAACAATAATGCAATCATTGAATTAAACATCAACTTTTAAAATAATTTGATGGAAATTATGATTTTTGAAAATGATATAACCCTTTAACAAAATGATGAACATGAAATTATTTACCTTTATTGCCGTGCTAACTTTCACAGCAAGTTCTTTGAGTGTATTTGCTCAAAAAACGGAACACGATGCCAATTATCATTTCAAATCGAATAGCTTTTCAGTAGCTTTAAAATTATATACCCAATTGCAGGGAAAAGATTCAACCAATCCCATTTACAATTATCGATTGGGAATTTGCCATTTATATACCAATCATGAACCCTGGAAAGCACTAAAATTTCTTCAATTAGTGGAAGAGGGGCAGAAAAATGATCCCCAGTTTTGTTTCGAAATGGGTAGGGCTTATCTTTATAACTATCAGTTTGAAAACGCATTGGCATCCTTCGAAAAATGTGCCCGGCTATCGGGTAAAAATCAAAAAATTATTGATATCGCCAATTTGTGGTTAAAAATGACACTTAATGCACAATCAATGATAAATAAACCGCTCGATGTTTCATTTATCAACTTAGGCAAAGGAATAAATTCCACCATGGATGAAATAACCCCGGTAATTTCTCCCGATGGCGAACTGCTTGTTTACACTTCCAATCAAAAATACGATGCCAAGTTAATGCTATACACAAACAGTATTTACTTATCGATTATTGACGATGGCTCCTTTGAAAAAGGTAAGGTATCGACTATAATTAACAATTTGGATGATGAATTTGTGGCAGGTTTTTCAAGAGCTAACGATAAACTTTTTGTACAACCTCAAGGATACGAAGCATATCAGGATATTGTAGCTGTAGAAAGAATAGGAAAGGGATTTAAAACAAAGACTTTTTTGAATGAGAATGTAAATTCCAAAGGACCGGAAATTGCAGCCACCGAAAGCCAAAATGGCGACACCTTGTTTTTTTCAAGCAACCGAGCCGAAGGATTGGGTGGAATGGATATATATTATTCATTGAAACTTCCTACCGGAGAATGGGGAACAGCGCGTAACTGTGGCAATATAATTAATACCGCTTATGATGAAGATTTTCCGCAGCTTTCTGACGATGGTACGCAACTCTATTTCTGCTCCAATGGAGTGAATTCAATGGGTGGATACGATATATTTAAATCGGCTATAAATTCTACCACACGAGAATTTACAAGCCCCGTTAACTTTGGATATCCATTAAATGATGTTTTTGACAATAAAACCATTGCCTTTTCACCCGACCAACGGTATGCATTTATTTCTGCCTGCCGTCCAGAAGGTTTTGGTCATTCCGATTTATATCGGGTAGTTTTTAATCAGGAAGATCCATCGGTTAAAATTCTCATAGTCAGCTTAAAAACTGGAACCCCTGAGGCCAAAGCTGATTTTAATGTACAAGATTCTACCATTAAAGTTACCGCCTATTCGAAAGGAAAAATTGTTTTTGGTACTTACAAGTACGATTTAGGTAATAAACAAGTAACTCTAGCATTGCCTCCAGGAATTTATACCATTGAAATTCAGGGCGAAACAATTGAAGTAATCGATTTTAAAATTACAATACCCGATGTAGCCGCCGGAAGCAAAGTGGAGCGAAAAGATGTTTTTGTTAAACCTAAAAAATAACACCCTGCGGAATGAACCTTAACCTAAAAAAACCTATCGTATTTTTTGACCTAGAAACTACCGGCATCAATGTGGTTACCGACCGGATTGTTGAAATTTCGTACCTCAAGGTATTTCCCGATGGAAGTGAGGAACAAAAAACCCAGCGGATAAACCCCGAAATGCACATTCCCGAAAAAACCACCGCCATACATGGAATTACCGATGAGGATGTAAAAGATATGCCTGTTTTTAAAGAATATGCCAAAACACTCTCCAAAATACTTGAAGGAGCTGACTTAGGGGGATTCAATTCCAATAAATTTGATATTCCCTTATTGGCAGAAGAATTCCTGCGGGCAGATATTGATTTTGATTTTAGGAAACGCAAGTTTATTGATGTTCAAGTGATATTCCACAAAATGGAACGCCGCACCTTAACCGCCGCTTATAAATTTTATTGTGGCAAAGATTTGGTTGGTGCCCATGGTTCTGCCGCCGATACCAAAGCTACTTTCGAGGTATTGAAAGCCCAATTGGATATGTATAAGGATGCTGATTTTGAAGATGCTGATGGAAATCTATCCAAACCTATTGTTAATGATGTGGAAGCGCTTTCGGTATTTTCGTCGCACAACCAAAATGTTGATTTTGCCGGCCGTATAATCCTTAACGAAAAAGGCGTTGAAGTATTCAATTTTGGCAAATACAAAGGAGTTGGGGTGGAACAGGTTTTTGAAAAGGACCAGGGCTATTACGGATGGATGCTGAACAACGAATTCCCTTTAGACACAAAAAAAGTGCTGACCCAGATAAAATTAAGGGGAATGAAAAAATAGAATTTCATGCTTTTATACCTTAACAATCTTCAAAGTTGGGGCCAAACCCCAATCCAGAAATTGTAAACAAAGAAACAAATCCATTTATCATGAAAATACTAGCCATTGGACGGAACTATTTGGAACATGCCAAGGAGTTAAACAACCCGGTACCTGAAGAACCCGTCATTTTTTTAATGCCTGAAACGGCCCTGATTAAAAAAAATCAACCTTTTTTTTATCCCGATTTTTCGAACGATGTGCATTACGAAGTGGAGTTGGTGCTTAAAATCAATCGTTTGGGGAAAAACATTTCAGAGAAATTCGCCCACCGGTATTATGATGAAATAGGCATTGGTATTGACTTTACCGCTCGCGATTTGCAGAATGAATTAAAGAAAAAAGGATTGCCTTGGGAAAAATCGAAAGGGTTCGACGGAGCCGCCCCAATTGGAAAGTTTCTATCAAAAGAAATTTTTGCCGATGTTCAAAACATAGCATTCACCTTGGAAAAAAATGGTGAATTGGTACAAAATGGCAATTCAAAAGACATGATTTTTTCATTCGACGCCATCATAGCGCATGTTTCAAAATTCTTCACCTTGAAAATTGGAGATTTACTATTTACAGGAACTCCCGCAGGCGTTGGCCCTGTAAAAATTGGCGATGAATTGATAGCTAAAATTGAAGGTCATGAACTGTTAAAACTTCATGTCAAATAGGCTTATGAACTTACCGGACATACATAAAAACAATATTGATCAGTATTTGGATAAAGAGGAAATTATTCTTGCCACCATTCAACAAATAATGAAGGACTTTGGTATGTTTGGACTAGAAATCACCTTTTCAGGAAATATTAATCAGGCTTATGAGGAATTACATAACCAATTGACCCAACAGGTTGATCTCCTGATTGTGCGGGATGCCGGCCGCCTTTACTCCATCTTATACCAGGTAGATATCAGCAACCAAGCCTTGGAAAAAACCCATCAGGAGATTCCAGAATTTAATATTGTGGAAGTAATTGCCCATCAAATTATTGAACGTGAATTAAAAAAAGTCCTCACCCGTAGGTATTTTAGTTCGCTCTAAATATGACACTGCATAATAGTACAAAATTTTTCAAAAACTTATAGCAAACAAAAAAGGCAGCTTATTCGGCTGCCTCTTTAAGTATTTTATGTGAATTAACGCAACACCGTAGCGTTTTCCATTATAACATCATAAGAATAACCGGCTCCAAAATCTTTATCCAAAACTACAATTCCTTCAAAAACAAATTGGTCACCTATTTCAACATCCTCTTCAGTAGATGTGATGGTCAAATCATAACTACCATTACTATCTGTACCATCCTGAATATGAAACCAGTTTTTATCCATGATACCATAGTTTACTTTAACCACCTGGCCTTTTATGGAGACTTTTTTACCACTGTATTTTTCTTTGTTTCCAAATAATTCACCAATGGTAATCCCACCTGAAACCTTTTCCACGGTAATGGCCTTTTTCTCAAGGGCTGGTTTACCCATACTTTTTCCCATAACCGGTGCCTGAGCTACAATACGTTCCTTGCTAATATCCGAAACAAACAACACCGATTCAAAAACCCGATTCAGATCTTTGCTTGGAAATTGCTTCATCTCCATAAAATTGGTATAAAACAACTCATCGCCCATAGCAGCATCCATTTTGGGAACGGCAATCCAATAATTATTTCCTTCTTCGGAAACACTTAAATAAGTATATTCATTGGCTTGAAGCACTTCCGTAACGGTAACTTTGTGGTTGCCATCAGCAACTGCTTCTTTTTTTTCACTTTTTGAGTTGCATCCAGCACCCAATAATATTCCAACAGTTATTGCAATTAAAAAATTAGTCTTCATAAGTATTAATTTATTGTTAGTTAACTTATCACTATTGATTTGTTGAATTTTAGTTTATCTGGTTTTATTAATAGTCTATCTTTTTCCTTTATTAAAATTAAACAAAAAGGCATTTGACAAATTCAGAACAAATAAACAGTTATTGAATTCACGCTCCAAATTTATTAAACTAAAATTTAAATCAAGCAAAATACCAATAAAAGATAAATTACCCGGTCATTGATCTATTCATACAAAAACACAAATCAAAACAAAAATAACAGCTCCTCGACAAATTGAACGTTTTTAGCAGGATATGCTGCTGATAATACATATTTTTTTTGCATTTTTACCTAAACTTTAATAGGGCAAGTAACATGGTGATCAATCTGGGCGAAAACAACTCACTATTCAACCAATACTTATCTGAAATCAGAGATCAGGTTGTTCAATTAGACAGCATGCGTTTCCGTAAAAACCTGGAGCGTATGGGTGAAATTTTTGCCTATGAAATCAGCAAAAAACTCGAATATCATAAAATTGAAGTTCAAACACCACTTGGAATTGCCGAAGTTCCCATTCTTACAAGCCAACCTGTTATTTCAAGCATCATGCGTGCGGGGTTACCCATGCATACCGGATTTTTAAATTATTTTGACAAAGCTGAAAACTCATTCATTTCTGCTTATCGCAAATATGGCAAAGATGGAGCATTTCAAATAAAATTTGAGCATATTTCAGGTCCTTCAATGCAAGATAAGAATGTGATATTAGTTGATCCAATGCTGGCAACCGGTGCTTCCATGGTATTGGCTTACAAAGCGTTACTTCAAAAAGGGACCCCAAAACACACGCACATTGTTTCAGTAATTGCCAGTAAAGAAGGCATTGAATACATGCAGAAACATTTAGGAGGCAATAAAATTACCTTGTGGACCGGCGCCATTGATGCAGAGCTTACAGTAAAATCCTACATTGTTCCGGGCTTAGGAGATGCCGGAGATTTAGCCTATGGAAATAAAGAATAATTAATTCAACAAAAACTGGTTATCTCAATCCCATATTAGAGCTCACTTAGCCATTGAATTCAAATTTTACTTTCCCTGCATAATTCATTTCAAAATACCTACTAGATTTCCACAACAACCTTACAAATTGATGGATCAGTGCATCGTATACTGAGTTCCAAAATGGTTTGGTGAAGGATGGGGTGAACAAAATCAGGAGCCAATTCAGCCATAGGTTCTAACACAAATTTACGGAGTTGAATTCGGGGATGGGGCACTTGAATAAGCGCAGTATTTAAAATTAATTGATGGTAAAACAATAAATCAATATCAACAGTTCTTGATGAATATTGTGATTCAGAACGCACGCGTCCCAATTTTTCTTCAATTTGATGCAATACCTTCAATAATTCCCAAGGTTCCATTTTAGTTTGAACCTGAATTACTTGATTCAGGAAGGGAGTATCACTTTTGAAACCCCAAGCCGGAGTTTCATAAACCGATGAGACTCTAATAACTATAATATCATATTGTTCGATCAATTCTTTGCATGACTTCAAATAATTCCATCGCAATCCTTGGTTACCGCCTATTCCTAAAAATATTCCTGTCTTTTCCATGTCACTATTTGTAAGCATAAAGATAAAATATTTATAAATACCAGCCACAAACAACGAGCGGCAGCAATTCGCATTATAATTTTTACTATTTTAGTGTTTTAAACCCACATGAATTATGAGCGAATCAATTTTAAAAGCCCTGATGCAACTGTTTGCTATCATTGCCCATGTTAACAAAGACGGAGTCTCCGATAAATCGCGTTCAATTGTAGAATCCTATTTGAAACTTCAATTAAGCATGGTGCAGGTAAAAGAGTACCTGGAGCTATTTGATGAATATATAACCATCCATCAAGGCAATATAACTGATAAAGATGGCACTCAGGTGAGAAAAAGGACTTCATCGAATTCGGTTAAGGTACTTCGCATCTGTCAACAAATAAATGAAGAGCTGCAACAAGAACAAAAAATTCTTGTGGTTCTACAATTATTGGAGTTTATTAGTTTTGGTGAAGAAATCACTGAAAAGGAACTTGATTTTGTAAAAACAGTGTCTGATGTTTTCAACATTCCAGAAGATGAATATAACAACAGTTATGCCTTTTCACTGGAAGGTTCCTTGGAAAAAGTGCCTTACAAGGAGAACATGTTAATTCTGGATTCGAATGAAGATGCCCCATTGCCCGGTTTTAAACACATTCAATTCAAACAACTTGAAGGTCGCATTTTGGTTTTAAATTTACCGTCAATTAATATGTATGCGTTCCGCTTTGTCGGCGAGACCGATCTTTATTTGAACGGACACATCATCATGCTGAACCGCACCTATATGCTTCCCAAAGGTTCGGCCATCCGAAGTTCAAAAATTGGTTCTATCTATTACAGCGATATTGTATCAAAATTCATTGATTCGCGCCTTGACCAAAAAGTAGTTTTTACTGCCAAAGAAGTGGAATTCCGATTTAAAAACAGTCCCAATGGAATTCATAAATTCACTTTTAGTGAGCATGGCGGTGAATTGATAGGCATTATGGGTGGCAGCGGCGTTGGAAAATCGACCTTGCTCAATGTCCTGAATGGAAATTTAAGACCTCAAAGTGGTAACATATTTATTAATGGTATTGATATCCATGAAGATAAACATCGTCTGGAAGGGGTAATTGGGTTTGTACCTCAGGATGATTTGCTGATTGAAGAATTAACGGTGTATCAAAACCTGTATTACAGTGCCAAATTGTGTTTTAAAGATTTCGACGAAGAAGAAATTGCCAAAGCCGTTAATAAAATTCTTGAAGATTTAGACCTCATTGCATCGAGCCATCTGGTAGTTGGCAACCCACTGAATAAAACTATTAGTGGTGGACAACGAAAACGGTTGAATATTGCACTGGAACTCATCCGCGAACCTCTGGTAATGTTTGTTGACGAGCCAACCTCAGGTCTTTCATCGATGGACTCAGAAATGGTGATGGATTTGCTTAAGGAAATTACCCTAAAAGGAAAGTTAGTTATTGTAAACATTCACCAGCCATCGTCGGATATTTTTAAAATGTTCGACAAGCTCCTTATTATGGACAAAGGCGGCTATTTGGTTTATTATGGGAATCCGGTTGATTCGGTGGTGTATTTTAAAACCATGAGCAGTCACGTAAATGCAACAGAATCGGAATGTTATCATTGCGGAAATATTAATCCCGAACAAGTTTTGCAGGTGCTGGAAGCCAAGATAGTAGATGAATACGGCCGTGTTACCCGCAAACGAAAAACATCACCGGAAGAATGGGCTGAATTGTACCAAATACACATTGAAAATAAGAATCCGATTGACACAGAAAAAAGGGCACTTCCTAAAAATAACTTTGCCATTCCCGGTGTATTAAAACAGTTCCAAATTTTTTCCATTCGGAATATTTTATCCAAATTATCGAACAAGCAGTATATGCTTATTAATTTTCTAGAAGCACCACTGCTGGCGCTTATTCTTGCTTACTTCACCAAATACATTCAAGGAACCCCTGAAAATCCAAAAGAATATTTTTTCAGTGCCAATGAAAATGTGCCCATATATTTATTCATGGCTGTTGTAGTAGCCATATTTATTGGATTAACGGTAAGTGCGGAGGAAATAATCCGCGACCGGCAACTTTTAAAAAGGGAAACATTTCTTAATTTAAGCCGGTTCAGCTATTTGAATAGTAAAATACTCATCCTGTTTTTAATATCTGCCGTTC
>JAIFNJ010000255.1 GCA_020047835.1 Bacteroidota bacterium | reverse complement strand
AAAAGTTGATGAGCACAAACAAAATAATCCAACTGGTAATAGACTGAAGTATTACCAGAAAAATTAGAAACCAAACAAAAAGAAGGAAAAAACCTAAACTTATCAAACGGTGTTGGCTTTGAATGCTATTAAAAATAAAATAACTGGTTAATACCACTGAAAAAACAATCATGAGACCAAACCGAATATGGGAAATAAAAATGGATGTTTCCCGTATATCGTTATAAGGATAGTTATATATACCGGCTAAAATGGCTACCGTTACTACCGTTCCTGAAAACACAGCAAAAAGGAAAAACTTGAAAACAAGCTCCACTTCCTTTTTAGATAATGAACTGGAAGTTCCCAAAACAAGTGGAAAAAGAAATAGCGGAAGCTTTATTTTAATATCATGAATGGCATAATCGAGGTTGTGGGTATTAAAAAGCCAAAGCACATGAATAATTGGCAAAATTAGAAAAAGCCACAGGATTCGGTTTCCTTTGAAACGTTGAAACTTTTCGGGCCATTTGCCTTCAATAACCCAATTGAATAAAAGTAAAAATTGAGAAAAACCTACCAAAAAAGGAGAGAGCGGCAATCCCAATACAAGAAGTATTAGCGAAAAAATGAGAAGATTCTTTCCTACTAAAACTCTATAAAAATCCTTAATTGAAATGGCTTTATTAAAATGCATGCCCACTACTAATAAAAAACAGTTACAAATCCTGTCTCTGGTTCATAGGTTACCGACCCATTTTGAGGTGTAATGACATAAAAATAGGTGCCGGGTTTTACCAAGGTACCATTAGGTAACCTTCCATCCCAAACAATTTGCTCAGTTCCTGACCTGCTAAATACCCTATTGCCCCATCGGCTATATATATCAATGGTAAATTGAGTTACTCCATTGGAAGTAACTATGAACTGATCGTTAATAAGATCGTTATTGGGTGAGAAAACATTGGGCACCGTAAAAACATCAGCTATAGTAATGATTTCAGAAATTGAATCGGTACATTTTTTAGCATCCGTTACTTTATGCCAAACAGTATAAGTGCCCGATGCGCCATATTTATATTGAAACAACGTTGTGTCGGAAGTAAAACTGTTCCCATCGCCAAAATCCCAATAAAATTTGTCGGTAGCATTATAAAATATAGACGTATCAATAAACAACCGGGTATAACTGGAATAGGAAACAGAAATACTATCAGCCCAAAAGTACGGAATTGGGTTACGATAAATACGAATTGATCTGGGAATTGCCGAAGAATTAACTCCCCCAATTGTAATACTTAAATTAACTATATAAATACCCGAATCCTGATAGGAATGTATTGGGTTCTGTTCAATACTGGTATTTCCATCACCAAAGTCCCAAGCCCAGCTGTCGGCCTCAGGTCCTTTAAACGTTAGTTCTGCGTCTACGCAGTATAGTCCATCAATAGTAAAATTTGCTTGTGCAAAGGTGGTTCCAAAGGAAAACAAAAGGAAAGCAAAACTAAAGTAAAGTTGTCTCATTTAAATATTAATCAATTGGGCGCTGTAATACCTAATACAAACATAAAAAATTATATGCTTAACCAAAACAGAATTACGGTGAACTTCTGAATTTATTTTACAAAAACTATAATTGCAAAATCAACAATTAAAATGCTCCATTAAAAAAAAGAAAAACACTTATTAAATAATTGGTTAAATATTTCGAGTTAATTTTTGAACTACTTTAAAACTACTAAAAAACTCCTTGGCAATAACGCGAATAACAGTGTAAGATGGAATTGCCAATACCATTCCTCCAATTCCAGCCATACTTCCAGCCATCAGTATAACTAGAAATATTTCTAATGGATGGGCATTCACACTGCTTGAATATATTAATGGTTGAAAAATACTTCCATCTAAAATTTGAATAATTACAAATACCAGTAACATATAGCCTACTAATGGCAACAAGGCCGTTTCAAAGGGTAAATTAATATTGGTTGCCACCCCAATTGCTATACTAAATGAAGCCCCTATCCACGGACCTACATAAGGAATAACATTCAATATTCCTGAAAATAATCCGCAAATTAAGGCATGGTGAAACTCAATGCCTACTAACCACAATCCAAAAGTAACCAATGTCATTATTATAAACACATCCAATAAAATGCCTGCCAAATAACGGGATAACAATACTCTTATTTTATGCAAAATATTCTCAACTTCTTCAATATGTTTATCAGGCACCAATGCCATTATTCCATCGTTAAATAAATTGGCATCCTTTAAAAAGAAAAAAGTTATAAACGAAATAGCAAAGAAAGCTACTACAACACTTCCAAGCATAGAAGTTAATCGGGAAAAAAGATTGGAAAAGAAATCAGGGTTTATTAAAACCGCAAATTTGTTTTGAATAATATCAATTATAGAAGTCTCAGAGTTCACGGCCCCTATTTTGATTAAAAAAGGTTGCATTTTTTGCAAAGGTACTTCCAATTGAGTGATTAATTGAGTAAAGTCAATTTCAGATAACTCGTTTGCTTCTGATAAAATGATGGGGGTAAAATATCGAAAAAAAAGACCAATAAATACCCAAAATAAGACCAATGTAATGGCAGCGCATAAAGAACGGGGAAGTATAAACCTGCGAAACTTTATCCGTTGAAGAGCATTAATAATTGGTTGGCCTAAAATTGAAAGCGCCGCCGAAATCATTATATAAGTTACAATGGAGCGGAAAATCCAAATGGCATAAATAAATACGGCAACACCTAAAAAAATTATTAAATTACGTATTCGTTTATCCATAATATTAAAGCAAAATATCCCTTTAAAATTAGCAATAATTGTTAACTGCTTGCTATTTATTCGTCAATAATTGAACTAGGTACCTGTTTCGATTTTTAAGATATTATAATGATAGCGGGTTCAATGGCTTTTCAATCCCAAATAAACTTGGTGAAAAAGCTATTAATCAATTATTGCGGCTTTGTTTGAAAAGAATTTCCTTATCACGGGCTGAAAGACTTTCGTAACCCGATTGAGCAATTTTTTCTAAAATAACATCAATTTCTTGCTGGTTTGACTTCTTACGGGCATTATACTCCAAATCAGTTTCGCCCCTTCGATAGGTTACTTTTAGTTTTCTTTTGCGTTTAAAGAGTGAGGTTATTGCATCGATTAGTTTACTTAAGCCCTTACTCATGTCGGTTCCACTTTTTAGCTGCATGGTAAATAAATACCCAAAAAGTGCCCCTCCTATATGTGCAATATGACCCCCGTAGTTGCCCTGATCAAAATTCACCACATCTAATAAAATAGATACCAAGGCAATGTACTTTATCTTTACCGGCCCTAAAAACAACAGGTAAACCGTATAGTTTGGCACATATACTGCCACAGCCACTACTACCGCTAAAACTGCAGCTGAGGCTCCCAATGCATAGGATACCGGAACTAATTCGCGAAAAGCAGGAAAAATATTAAACGATAAAATATACAACGCACTACCGAATAATCCACCAAGGAGGTACACACCAAGCAATTGCTTACCCGATAAATATTCTAAAAATATTTTTCCGAACCAATAAAACCACAAAAGATTAAAAAGTATGTGCAAAAACTCTTGATGCAAAAACATATAGGTAATGGGGGACCAAGGATGCAAGGCTATTTGACTTAGCTGTGCTGGAACTTCAAGCCATTCAACAATAAAATTAGCATCGCCGAGGGCAAATAAAAGATAAAAAACATCAACCAATTTTACGGCTAAAAAAATAGCCAAATTGGTATAAATCAATCTAGTGAGCATGCTTCCATGCCTGAATGAATCTTTTATTTCGTCAGCTATTCCGATACCGGCCATGATTGATTTATTTTTTAAAATTGTTTAAAGTTACCAATTCCTTTACTGTTCCAATATTTAATAAGTAAGAAACCAAAAAGCATTCCACCCAAATGGGCAAAGTGGGCCACGTTATCGCCGGGTTGCTGCAGTACTGCAAAAAACAATTCAATGCCACCATATATTATCACAAAATACTTGGCTTTAATTGGAATGGGAGGAAATAGAAGCATCAACTGGGTATTGGGGAACAACATTCCAAAAGCTAAAAGTACCCCAAAAACGGCTCCCGATGCACCCACTGTGGGTATATTCAAATGCATATCATAAACCGACTGAACAAATTGAGTAGCCTCGTTAATATAAGCCGGATTAGACGGTTGCAGGCTGTATGACGAGATGAATTCATTAACAGCAACACTGGCATTTGGCACATATTCCCGTACAAAACTCAAAAAAACTTCGGGCGAAGGAGTATTAGCAAAAGCCATGGTAGCTTCGCGCAAGCCAGCCAAACTTAAATAACTAACAAAACTATGTAAGGCTGCAGCTCCTAAACCGGTGATAAAATAATAAATCAAAAAGCGCTTGGGACCCCAAACCATTTCAAGCATCCGGCCAAACATATACAAGGCGAACATATTGAAAAAAATATGGGTAATGCTACCATGCATAAACATGTGTGTAACCAACTGGAATGGCTTAAAATAGGGCGATTGAAAGTTGAATAATGCCAAATTTTGGATAATGTTAACACCAATTAAAGGTAAAATACTATCAGCGGCAAAAACCAATATGTTTATTATTAACAGGTTTTTTACAACGGTTGGTATATTTCCAAATAGAGGGGCTCTGTATGATTGCATAAAACTATTTTTTTATTATTTAAATTTTTTCTCTAATTCATCCATCCCAAGAATAATAATAATAGGCTTTCCATCAGGAGTCATGTTTGGAATGGGTGAAACAAATAACATATCATTTATGTGAGCCATTTCTTCTTGAGTTAAAATTTTGCCGTAAGGGATTGACAAAAACTTTGCCAACGATTTTACTACATTTTCGCGCAATGCTTCTTTAAAATCTTGTTGATATTCTTTCAAGTGGTCAATAATCTGAGTTACCCAAGAGGCAATATCTCCATCGGGAAAATCGGCCGGAATACTGCTTACAACAAAAGTATTACCACCAAAGTTTTCCATTTCAAAACCCAATCGGTTCACTTCGGGTAAAACAGCTCTAAAAAGCTCGGCTTCCAGGGTATCTAATTCAATTTTTTGAGGGTAAAGCAATCGCTGTCCTATTCCACTTTGCGTTCCTTTTTTATAAATATATTCGTCGTACAAAATCCGTTCATGGGCACGTTTTTGATCAATCAACATGAGGCCTGACTTTACGGCAGTTAAAATATATTTCCCTTTTACTTGAAAAAACCGACCTGTTTCAATAGTAAAGCCATGATTAAAGCTTTTTTGATCTGATAGTTCCCCGTCGGGCGGGAGCAAATTTAATGGCTCTGTTGATGGGCTTTGCGGATTTTCAAAACCATTGTACAGTTGCTGCCAATCAGTAACTGGACTCTTATGAGAACGAAAATTACTTGATGGATCGTTATCCTTACTATTTGATTTCGGTTGTTGATTAAACGGATTGTAACTGGGATTAATTTTTATCGAGGGCGGTTCAACCGTCTCTCCTCTTCGAAGCAGAGGTATATCAAATGCTGATTCTTGATTAAAATCAAGAGTTGGAACCAAATTAAATTTACCCAACCCTTCTTTAACTGTAGCTTTTAAGAGTTGCCACAAATCATGCTCATTTTCAAATTTTATTTCTGTTTTGGTAGGGTGAATATTTATATCAATAGTATTCGGATCAACATCAAAATAAATGTAAAACGAAGGGAGCATTCCCTGCGGAAGTATCTGCTCATAAGCTGCCAATACTGCTTTAAAAAAGTAGGGGTGCTTCATAAACCGATTGTTAACGAAAAAGAATTGTTCCCCCGGACTCTTTCTGGCATGTTCTGGTTTTCCAACGTATCCTTTTATGCTGGCAAGGTTGGTTACTGATTGAACCGGAATAATGCTTTGACTGGCAGTTTTACCAACCACGTTGATGATGCGATTGTAAATTTTAGAACCAGGCAGGTTATAAATAGTCACCTCATTGTGTATCAGCTGCATTTCAATTTCGGGAAAACCAAAAGCTATATGCTGGAACTCTTCCATCAAATACTTTAACTCGGAACTATTTGATTTTAGGAACTTTCGCCGAGCAGGGACATTATAAAAAAGATTTTTTACCGCTATATTGGTGCCATTCTGACAGCTTATCGGCTCCTGAGTTTCAACCTTTGAGCCACTAATGCGGATATATATACCCAGTTCTGCATCTGTTTTTTTCGATTTTAATTCAACCGTTGCTATGGCCGCAATCGATGCCATGGCTTCGCCGCGGAAACCCATGGTTCGGATATCAAACAAATCGAGGGCCTTGCGAATTTTTGAAGTGGCATGCCGTTCAAAGCACATGCGGGCATCGTTCTCCGTCATTCCGCACCCATTATCGATAACCTGAATTAACGTTTTTCCGGCATCTTTAACCAGTACCTGAATTTTGGTACTTCCCGCATCAATAGCATTCTCCACCAATTCTTTCAGCACCGAAGCAGGCCGCTGAACCACTTCGCCTGCTGCAATCTGGTTGGCCACACTATCGGGTAAAAGTTGAATTATATCCGGCATTTAAAAATTAAATTGATGTTTTTAATATAACGATATGCCATTTGAAGAAACAAATTAAGCTAGCAGTATTAAACGATGAATTTATTTATACAAAAAAAAGTAAAAAATTAGCAACAGAATAGCTAAAATAATCAATATTCTTAGGTTCGATTTTTTTTGAGCCTTCCGACTCAATTTAATATAATTTGCTAATTCATCTTTAGTTATCCGTGCAGGCCTCCCATTCTTTTCTGCCTCTACTTCTTGCTTGATAAGTTCCTGGCGTTCTTTTCGCAATTCATCACGCTGACTATAAAACCGCGGTTTATAATTAAATCGCTTATGCTGAGGTAACTGAAATATTTTTGCCATTTTTTATTTTTTAAAGCTTACAAAGGTATTGGATTTATTTATAAAACCGACAAAAACACATCCAACCTTCATTAACTAATAGAGTTTTACACTTGCTATTTTTTTTGTCAGGAAAGAAATAAAACTAGCGGTATAGAAAAGACATGGACTCTTTTAAAATGGAAACAATAAACATTTTTATTAAAATGCGGCAAATCAACGATTAATATTATTTTTGCTAAAAAAATCGATGTTACGATTAGTTGCTCTTCTAATTTCGATAACCTTTCAGTTGATAGCTGCCATATTTGCTTTACGGCTGATGAGGGTTACAAAATATAGGGCATCGTGGGTTTTAATCTCTTTGGGGTTCTTGCTTTTGGCCATCCGCTATACCATCAAACTCATCCAGTTTTTGCAGGACGATTTTTCTTTTTACCTAACTATGGCTGACGACTGGTTGGGAATATTTATTTCTTTTTTATTTACCGCCGGGGTATTTTTGATTGGTGAAATATTTTATTCACTAAAAAGATCAGAACTGGAAAGAGCCCGAGCAGAAAATCGCATTTTAACTGCCATAATTCAAACCGAAGAAAAAGAAAGGAAACGGTTTGCCAAAGACTTGCACGACGGACTTGGACCCCTTTTATCAACTGTAAAAATGTCGGTTTCGGCTCTTTCGAACAAAAACATCCAAAACCAAGAGGAAATACTAGAGAACACCAATTTGGTAATCAACGAAGCCATTACTTCCATCAAAGAGATTTCGAATAACCTGAGTCCTCATGTATTAACCAACTTTGGATTAGTAAGTGCCTTAAAAAACTTTGCTCATAAAATTAATCAAACCAAATCGGTACGTATTGATTTAGAAAGTAACATGGAAAATGAACGTTTTGACCATAATGTAGAAATAATTCTTTACCGCGCTAGCTGTGAACTGATAAATAATACACTAAAACATGCATCAGCGGAGAACATACAAATAAATATTTCAAAACATTTACGCACCCTCACAATTCAATACCACGATGATGGAATTGGTTTTCAACCTGAAAAAATAATGAATAACCAAACTGATGGAACGGGGTTTTCAAATATTCAATCAAGAATTAAATCGATACATGGAATTTTTATTTTAAACAGTGTGCCTAGCGAAGGTACTACAGCTCTAATTAAAGTTAAGTTAAACGGATAACAGATGAATAAGATAAAAATTATTTTGGTTGACGACCATGCTCTTTTTCGCAATGGGCTCAGAATATTATTGAATACTATTCCCAATATTGAGGTTATTGGCGAATCGGGTAATGGAAAGCAATTTTTAGAGCTATTAGAATTGAAAATTCCAGATATTGTTCTCATGGATATTAACATGCCAGTTATGGATGGAATTGAAGCAACTCAATTGGCTACGGAAAAATATCCAAACCTTAGAATTATTGCTCTTTCCATGTTTGGAGAGGAAGACTATTACTATAAAATGATAAATGCTGGAGTAAAAGGATTCTTGCTGAAAAATTCCGAAATAAATGAAGTAGTTGAAGCAATAAATCAAGTAATGCAAGGAGCGAGCTTTTTTTCACAGGAGTTATTATACAATGTTATTAAGAACTTTAATCCTCATAAAGAGGTAGAAGCAGAATTGACTAACCTATCGAAGCGGGAAGTGCAAGTTTTAGAGGAAATTTGCAAGGGGTTATCGAATCAGGAAATTGCCGATTCACTATTTATTAGTAAAAGAACCGTTGATAAACACCGGGCTAATTTGTTAAGCAAAACCAATTCAAAAAATACAGCTAATTTGATTATGTTTGCAATAAAAAATAAACTAATCGCCATTTAACCTTATTTTTAGTATTTATGAAGCCATTTACCATAAATGAGATTATTGAAGTTGACTCAACCAACAAGCATCTAAAGAACCTATTGAATACCAATCAATTACCCGAAGGATCTGTAATTGTGGCTAGTTTTCAAAATAGCGGAAAGGGTTTAGGAGCAAATACTTGGGAAAGTGAACCCGGAAAAAACCTGACTTTTAGCCTCTTACTGCGACCAGATTCCTTGAAAGCAGAAGAAATGTTTTTACTATCCAAAGCAATATCATTAGGTATTATTGATGCGCTGAATGAAATAAGAGATTGCTTTACCATTAAATGGCCTAACGATATTTATTACCAAAACAAAAAAATTGGCGGAATTCTTATAGAAAATCAGATTCAAGGGGATTATATAAAATATTCAATAATAGGTATTGGTTTAAATATAAATCAAGAGGTTTTTTTAAGTAATGCACCCAACCCAATTTCCTTAAAGCAAGTAATTGGCCATTCTGCAGATATTCCGGAAATACTAAAAAATGTACTTAACCAGATTTCCATTTGGTATGATATGCTTTCCGATGAGTATTTCGATAAAATAAATGAACAGTATCATAGTCATTTATTCAGAAATACTGACTATCACGATTTTAAAGCTGGGGAAGAATTGTTCCATGCAAAGATTAAGGAAGTAGCAAACGATGGACAACTAATACTCAAAACCCCAACAGGAGAACTCAGGAAGTTTTATTTAAAAGAAGTAGAGTTTGTATTTTAGTCAATTAATCGCAAAACTTTACTTCTGGTTTGGGGGATCTTTTTATGATTGGGATATCATTTCTTGAATGGAGTCTATTGTTGAATTGTTTCCAACTTACCAATTAGTGCTTCAATAAAATTAGTCAACGGCTTTTGAGCTACCAACTTAAATATTGGGTTTAAATCGGCTTTTAAGTTAATTTTAACGGTTGTTTCATTATCGGAAATTGGGGTAAGATAAAACATTAAGGTAAAATTAAACGGAACATTCTCGGTATTTGTAATTTTAACTCGATCATTGGGAATCCTTTCCACGATACGCATTCCAAATTTACCAATTTTGGCAATATTGAAACTGCAACTATCGGCATCGGAAATTAAATCAGAAACCTGATCCGGAGGCATAAATTTTTCCAGGTTCGTGAAATTGGATAAAAGGCTAAATGCTTCTTGCTGACTGGATTGAATGGTGCCAATTCGGCTTTCAATTTCCATATATATTTAGTTTTAAAAAAATTTGATTAAAAGAGAAAGGATTACATCCAACCGTCAGGATTTTCGCGCCATTTTTTTAGCAAGTGTATTTCGGAATCAGTAATATATCCTGTTTCAAAGGCAATTTCAATTAAAGTTTGATAATTACTCAATGTATTTAGCTCACAATTAGCTGTTGCAAAGTTTTCTGCAGCTTTCGGAAAACCGTAACTAAATATTGCAAGCAATCCTTCAATGATAGTGCCGGCTTCACGCAATGCCTCAACAGCCTTTAAACTGCTACCTCCGGTGGAAATCAAATCTTCAATCACTACAACCCGTTGTCCTTTTTCAAGATAGCCTTCCACCATATTTTCCAGTCCGTGCTTTTTTGCATCACTTCGTACATAAACAAATGGTTTGTTGAGTGCCTGAGCCACTAAAACTCCATGAGCAATAGCACCGGTAGCTACACCAGCAATAACATCAACCGTTGGATATTTCTCTTGAATGGTTTGTACAAACGCATCGCAGATAAAACTGCGAACCGCTGGATAGGACAATGTTTTTCGGTTATCACAATAAATGGGCGATTTCATTCCCGATGCCCAAATAAAAGGTGTTGATGGCTTCAATTTTATTGCTTTAATTTGCAACAATTGTTTTGCCATCTGTTTTGCTAATTCACTCGTTTGTATCATGCCACAAAAATATAAAGTTTTTTTCAACCGCAACAAGGTTTATTTAGTTAAAAAAAACCAAGCTAATTTCTTATACAATTCTTTGTATAGTAATTTAAAAGCATCGGTTATTCAACAACTATCTGTTGAATTATTGTCTAATAATGAAGAGAAAATCATAGTTTTTGAATGTGACGATCTGGAAACAAGTTGGAAAATCTTTAAAAAGCAATTCACAATTCGCAAAGCAGCTGGTGGATTAGTGCTTAATCAAAAAAATGAATTACTAGTTATAAAGAGAAAAGGTTTGTGGGATTTGCCAAAAGGACACATTGAAAAAGGAGAAAAAACCAAGCAGGCCGCTTTGCGTGAGGTAACCGAAGAATGTGGAATTAATGGACAAACAATAGTATCAAAAATAGAAAAAACCTATCATGTATATTACCTGAATGATTTAACCATACTTAAACCATCTGCCTGGTATTTAATGAATTACAGTGGCAACGAAAAAACGAAACCTCAGATAAATGAGGGAATTATGGAGGCAATTTGGATTCCTATTAAAGATATCCCCAAATACTTACCAAATTCATATCCTTCAATATCCAGTTTATTAGAAAATTTTATCGGTTCTGACTCCTTTTATTCGACTGCATCAGTTTAAAGAAATACCATTCAAAATTTTCGCTTGGCGAATTGGCCGGAGACAATACCAAATTACCTTCCGGATTAATTAAATAAAAGGAAGGAAATGCTTTTACTTTATATAAATCAATAAGTTCCTTTTGGTTCGTAAAACTCAATAAGTCCCAAACATATCCATGTTCATTAAAATACTTTTGCACCTCCGTAATATTTTCATCAATAGAGATGCTTACTACCTTAAAATCAGATTTGTGCTTTTCGTACAAAGCTTTTAAAAGTTCCAATTCTTCACGGCAGGTATAACTATCGATAGATATAAAGTTTAAGTAAACATAATGTGTTAGGTAGTCGCTATTCTTCCGCATAATCCCTTTGGAGTTAAATAGTTGAAATTGTGGTGCTTGAAATCCTGATTTACCCTGCAATACCTTTTTTTTGATATTGGCAGCTATTTCTTTATGATAGGATACTTTTGCACAACATATCATTGAATCTAAGGTAATTATCATACTTTGGACAGGAAAATCGTTGGAATAAAAGGCATCGTGTAACCCCTTAAGTAAGACCATTTCTTGCAAAGTATCATTCATCAAAACCATGTTGTTTTCAAATGTTTGATAAGCATAAGTAGGACTTTTCGCATAGGCTATATCAGAAAAAACACGCTGACCCTCGCTGGTATTTGAATAAAAAGAAAGATAGTTGGCAAAAACCTGATTAAATAAATCCATGTATGCACTATTTGTATATTGAATGGGTTGGTTGTTGAAATACTCCCTTATTAAGTATCGGCTGTCGCGCAAAATGGTAATATATTTTAACCATCCATAACTATATTTACGGTAATTATAGAAATATGTATTATTGACCGAAATAAAAGGCTGTTCCATAGTTTCAATTACCGAATCAATATTAGCCTTTAACGGATTTTTGACAATATAATAATAGTTATTATCCAGATAGTTATGATACGTTTCATTGAAATTAGCTAACTGAAAATTTAAATCGAGCGTGTCGGCATTTTTTAAGCCCAGGTAAATTTCAACCGGTTTAAAAAAAGGATTTAAAAAATCCACTTGCGATTTTGGCTGAAAATCGGGAAGTACCACTTCATAATCCGATCGCGGTTCCAAATATATAACCGATAGAAAAATACCCAAAGGTAATGAGGCAAATACCGTTTGTTCCAATGGAATTTGGAATTCAAAGAAACCTTGTTGGTCAACAATGGCAGAATCTAAAACTATAAGGTTGTTAGAAATTAAGTCAGAGTAGGTTAGAACCTTAAGAGTCTGCCCAATATATGTTTTATTGACTCCTGATAATTTAGTAATTGCCTTTTGAGCCAATGCTATATTTAAAAATGAGAAAACAAAACCAATAAAAAAAACGAGTCGAATCATAAATTTTCCTTATTGTCTTTCCTCTTTTCAAGTATGGAATAGATATTGGCTGATTCAGGCAGAAACTGACTTACATCGCCCCCAAACCGCAAAATATCACGCACTATAGTACTATTTACCGGAGTAAGTTCGGGCGTAGTTAATAAAAAAAATGATTCTACTTCGGGTAACATTAATTTATTCATTTGTGCTACCCCTCTTTCGTATTCAAAATCGGCTGCAGTGCGGATGCCCCTTAACATAAAGCTGGCATTTACTTCCTTGCAATAATCAACAGTTAACCCTTGATAAGAATCAACAACCACCCGTGGTTCATTTATAAAAACATTGTTAATAAGCTCCAACCGCTCTTCCAAATTAAGAAACTCCATTTTGGTTGAATTATGTCCTATAGCAATAATTATCTTGTCGAACAAAGGCAATGCCCTTACTACCACTGATTCGTGTCCTTTTGTAAATGGATCGAATGATCCGGCAAAAACTGCAATTTTCATATCCACTATTTATAAACAGTTTGCAATGCACAAAGGTAAAATAATTATTGTGCAAAAAGATAGAAGATGGAAGTTGAACAAATTCTGAATTTTGCGTTTGAGATTGCGAATTGCAAATCAAAAGACCGATTAAATACAACACAATTATAGAGTTATTAATCAACAACTAGCAGCTAGTTCAAACTTTAAAATCCAAACACAAAACTGCCCGGAAACTGATTGCCCTGCTTTTTAAAGTATTCTTCGGCCAATTCGTGGGTGGCAAACGTGCCGATGATAATACGATACACTTTTTTTCCTTGGCTATCAGCCACTTGTACAATCACATCTTTGTTAGTCTTGCTTCTTATTTCGCTACATCGTTTTATTAAATTGGCAGCTTCCTGATAGCTGGCCACCTGAATCCCAAATCCTTTGGGTTCAATTATCTCCGATTCCAATTTGTAATATTCCAATGCTTCATCGGCCAAGGTTGAATTTGTAGCTTTTGGTTTTTCTTGACTTACGGGTGTTGCTTTTTCCGTATTCGATTTTGAAGCCGGTGAGTTTTTGCTGTCAATAATGGCGTTAGCTCCTAACTTTACTACCTCAATTTTAACTTTGGCAGTCCCTTTTGCAGTAAACCCTAATTCTTGTGCTGCTTTTTTCGAAACATCAATAATTCGATCCTTAACATAAGGTCCCCGGTCGTTGATGGTTAATTCCACCGTTTTGTTATTGTCAGTATTGGTAACTTTAATGAGCGTTCCAAAAGGAAATGTTCGGTGTGCTGCTGTAAGTTTTGATTGATCAAATATTTCCCCACTGGCAGTAATCCGTCCATTAAATTTATCATCATAAAAGGATGCCACCCCTTTCTCTATAATTTGAGCAGAAGCTGCAAGGCATGATACCAGGATTAGAAGAATGACCAGTTTTGTTTTCATTTATTATTATTCTGATTACAGCTCTTTTAATAATTCATCTTTTTTTGGATAATAGCGCTCATAGTCTTTGCTATTATCCGAAAGTTCCAGTTTATTTCTTGATTCTACATGTGCATTGTGAATGCTAACATTTAATTCAAATCCGATGAGTAAAATATAGGCGTTAATGTTTAGCCATATAAGCAATGCAATTAAAGTTCCAATAGAACCATATAATTTGTTGTATTGTCCAAACCGGCCTAAATAAAAGGAAAATACCAGTGAAGTAAGTATAATTAGAACGGTGGCCATAATGGCTCCGGGTGAAAAAAATCGCGATGAGGTTCGCTTCGATGGTGCATAATGATATAAAAATGAAAGACTTAATAAAATTAAAGCCAATATAATTAACCATTGGGTGAGAATGAAAACGACTTGTGAAAAACCTGTTTGAATGATGCCATGTTTTACCAGATATGTTAAAATTGTTTGACCAAATATTATTAATCCGGTAGCTATGGTGGTAAGCACAAAAATGATTATAACCAGCATAATTGCTATTAATTGCATGCTTATCCATTTGCGGTTTTCGAACGAGTTGGCTGAAGCATTAAAAGCAGCAATCATGGCCGAAATACCGTTGGTGCTAAAAAACAAAGCAGCCAAAAAACCAAATGATAGCAGGCTCCCTCTTTTATTGGTAGTAATATCCAGAATAGTATTTTCCACAACCCGGTAGGTATCTGAAGGCAAAAATTTTTCAAGCAAACCAATTAGTTCCATTTGAAAATTGGGAATAGGAATGTAAGGAATTAAGGTAAAAATAAAAATGATGCTGGGGAATAATGCCATAAAGAAACTAAAAGAAATGCCAGAAGCCCTAACTCCAATGGCGCCATTAGCTATGCCATTTACATAAAAAACTCCAACATTATATAGGGGAACTTTTCCGAAACCAGGAAAAATAATTCGCTTGGCAAGAATCTTAAGTATTCTTATTCTTAGTTTTACCCAATTAGGAATCGTAATTTTACCCATGGAATTATTATAGTGCCTTTAAACTTAAGTCCAGACTTTTAATTTGATGCGTCAATGCCCCTACTGAAATATAATCAACTCCGCATAAAGCATAATTGCGCAGTGTTTCTTTGGTAATTCCACCCGATGATTCTATTTCATAATTACCACCAATCAGGTTCACTGCTTTCAGGGTATCGGATACTGAGAAATTATCAATCATAATGCGGTGAACTCCTCCAACCTCCATTATTTGTCTTATTTCGTCAAAACTTCGGGCTTCTACTTCAATTTTCAGGTCTTTCCCTTTAAGTGATAAATATTTTTGAACGCGTTCTATGGCGGGTCTTATACCACCAGCAAAATCAATATGATTGTCTTTAATCATTACCATGTCGTAAAGGCCCATCCGGTGGTTTTCGCCACCGCCCATTTTAACAGCCATTTTCTCAAAAATTCTCATGCCGGGTGTTGTTTTGCGGGTATCCAAAATTTTTGTTTTCAAACCGTCTAATAGTTTTACATATTCTTGAGTTTGAGTGGCAATACCGCTCATGCGTTGCATAAAATTCAATACCAATCGCTCCGTTTGCAATATAGAAAGTTCCTTACCACTGACTTCAAAAACCACATCGCCGGGTTTGACCCAGGTTCCATCGGCAATAAACTGCTTTATGGTGAGTTCCGGGTCAAATAGCTGAAATACCATTTTAGCCACTTCAACTCCGGCAATAATTCCTTCTTGCTTCACCAGCAGTTTGGCTTTTCCGGTTTGATTAGCGGGAATGCAACTTAGCGAGGTGTGATCGCCATCTCCAACATCTTCTCTTAAAGCATTTTTAATAAATTCCTGTATATATTCAGAGTGTTCTATCATTTTTCAATTCTAAATTGATAAATTTTGGGTGTATTATTTTCTTGTTTGATAAGATAGCAAACTTTAAATTTTTGATCTGCTGTATGCATAATACCTACCACAAAATTGCTGTTAAATGTATTATTTTGACTAACAATTTGATAGGAGAGGATGGGATATTTTTTAAAAAAGCTTGAAATAATGTATTGGGCTTGTGAATTACTGTAAATCCCTTGATTATCAGAAAGCGTTAAATCAATTTTATCGTGAAATGTTTTTGAAAGCAAATGGGCATTTATGCTTATCATAGCATTAGTAACCAGTTGGTTAATGGAATCAAACGACTGCTTTTGGTCCGGTTCTTCCTGTGCTATCAGTGAAACATTAAATAGCAGGAGTAACAGGGCACTATAAAAAAGTTTTTTTTTGTTTGAAAACATTTAGTTAATTTCCGCTTTTACTTGAATTATTGCAAATTTAGTGAGTTTTAAGTAGGAACAAAATTAGACTGCAATCAAATGTTTTCAATAGTTCTATAATTTGAAGTCTAGCACTAACAACTGATCAATGAAAGCTATATTGCTGGTAATAGGAAAAACCGATGATGCATACCTTAACGAAGGATTTAAAAACTATGCAGCACGCATAAACAGGTATATGGCTTTTGATTTGGAAGTAATAGCTGACTTAAAAAATACCCGTAGTTTAAGCGAAACCACCCAAAAAGAAAAAGAAGGCGAACTTATTTTGAAAAAGATTCAGCCGGGCGATATTTTGGTGTTGTTAGATGAGAATGGAACTCAACATTCTTCGGTTTCTTTTGCTCAATGGTTCAACACCATGCTAATTTCAGGTCAAAAACGAATTGTTTTTGTAATTGGGGGGCCATACGGATTTTCAGAAGCGGTTTATCAAAGAGCCCATCATAAAATATCCTTTTCAAAAATGACCTTTTCACATCAATTAATACGCTTGATTTTTGTTGAACAATTTTATCGGGCTCATACCATCTTAAAGGGAGAACCTTACCATCATCAATAAATTGACTATGCGCCAACTGCTTAAGAATTATATCTATCTAATATTGTTTTTTGCTTTGCTGGCATTAGGTTGGGTTTTGAATAAACCCAACGTTGTTTTGCATAACAATACATCAGCTACCCGAACATTAATTGACTTATTGCACCAAAAAGAATGGATTGCTGATCAATTAATGGATACTCTTTTATCGAAAGTTGAGGATGAAACCTTTTCGGAATGGGTTAACGCCAATAGCCATACCATTGATTTTTACTTCAAAGATGAAGGTATTATACTTTATATTTATCAGGAAAACCAGTTGGTTTATTGGACCAATAACTCGGTGGCCGTTCCTCAAGATACCTTTTGGTTAGATGAGCCTTTTCAACGCATGGGCAATGTATTAGCAGAAGTGCGCACTAAAAACTCCAGCAATGCCAAAAGTGTTGCTTTAATTCAGGTAGCAACCGATTATCCGTTTGAAAATGAGTTTTTAAAGAATGAATTTCACAACTCGTTTCCTATTTCCAATTCTTTTGCTTTACTGGTTGATGAAGAGTCAGGAAATTCAATGGTAAAGAATAAGGAAGGGGACTATTTATTTAGCCTCAAGGAAGATTTTTTAATTAATTCTGTTCAAAAAGAGAATGTTATTTCCATTGTTTTGCTTATAGCAGCTTTTTTTCTGTTACTTTTTGCCCGTGATATTTTTAAGAACAGAAAATTCTCTTTTTTGCAATTTCTTTTATTTTCTGCTTTTCTAATTGGAGTTAGGGTTTGGTTGCAGTGGTTTAGGATTCCTTCTTTTTTTGATAAGTTGCCCTTATTTCAACCCGAGATTTTTGCTTATTCCGGTTTCTTTCCCTCACTGGGTGATTTGATGATTTCGGTTACCTTATTGGTGAGTCTTATCTTTATTTTTTATTCAAAAGTTAATCTCAAAAAGATAAAGGAATTTCCAACTGCCACTAAATACTTAATTTCTTTATCGTGGATTATTTTTATTTCAGTATACTTGCTGCTGGCACAGCATATTTTCAAGCATCTTATTGTGGATTCAAATTTTCAGTACGAGGCTTATGATGTATTAAATCTTTCAGTCTTCAGTTTTATTGGATACTTTGTACTGATCGTTTTATTTGTTGGCTTTTTATTATTATTTGATAAAGCTCTTTATCAAATTAAAAGTGCCATTATCCATAATTCCGGGTATTATTTTATTGCTGGATTGGCTTTTTTGGGTACTATATTTTTGCTATTTTTTTATGGAAGGGAATACCTCATCTCCATTATTTTTGTAGCAATGGTACTTATTTATTGGATGGTTATCCGTTTGAAACGGCAACCAGGATTTGGCTCTATGGTTATTCTCCTGGCTTTGTTTGCTGGCTATGCAACTTATTTTATTAGAAAAGAGAATTTTATTAAACGGATTGAGGAGAGCAAAGTGCTGGCAGTGAATTTAGCTCGCGAACAGGATCCGGTAGCTGAATTGGTATTAAGTGAATTAATTGATAAAGTAAAAAATGATTCGGTTATTTCCCGCATGCTTCAATCGGAATTATTCAACTTTAGCGATTTGAGTAATTACCTTCAAGGTGAATATTTTACCGGATATTTGGGCAGGTATAGCTTTCAATTAACCATCTGTAATTCAAAAGACAGCGTTCTGTTGAACGAACCCAATCAGGAATGGGAGTATTGTTTCGGGTTTTTTAAAGAAATGGTCAATCAGAGTGGTACTCCCACCAATATTCCCGGGCTCTATTATCTTAAAAGTAGGAATGGAGGGGTTAACTACTTTTTAAGTTTTCAAATTGACTTAAAGCAAGGTTGGGATGATGTGATGCTTTATCTTGAGCTTACTTCAAAACCAAATTTTGAGGTGTTGGGTTATCCGGAATTGTTGCTTGAAAAACCGTTGCAGCTTTATAAGAATTACCACAACTTGAATTATGCAAAATATGCTGACAATAAATTACTGGTTCGCTCCGGAAGTTTTCCGTATGCATTCGAACGGTCCATTTACCGGTTTAACCAAACTGAATTTGCATTTTTTCAGTCGGAAGGATTTGATCATCTGTTATACAATTCCGATGAAAAGAACACCGTAATTGTTAGTTTCCCAACCATCCGGTTTCACCATATTTTAATATCTTTTACTTACATCTATTTCTTTTTATTTGTTCTTACTATCCTGCTGCTTATTATGGGCAACCGCCTTACACCGATAGTAAATTTTACCTGGAGCATAAAAAATAAAATTGTTTACAGCATGATTGTTATTTTGCTCATTTCACTGGTATTTGTAGGGGGAGGAACCATATTTTATACCTATCGGCAGTTTGAAAAAGGGCAAACCGATATGTTGAGCGAGAAGTTACAATCCATATTAGTTGAAATTGAAACCAAACTGGCAATTTATAAGAGCATTGACCAAATTCCGCCGGATTATCTGAATAATTTATTGGTAAAATTTTCCAATGTAATTTATACCGATATTAATTTATACGATTTAAGGGGAAATTTGGTAGCCACTTCGCGGAATGAAATATTTGAGCGTCAATTAACCAGTACCAAAATGAATGCCGAGGCTTACCGGGAACTGGTTATAAATAAAAAAGCCAGAATTGTGCATAAGGAGGATATTGGAAACTTGCATTATTATTCGGGTTATGTGCCATTTATAAGTGCTGATGGACGTTTATTAGCCTATTTGAATCTTCCCTATTTTTCAAAAGAAAGTGCATTTAAGCAAGAGCTTTTAGGGGTTGTTGTGGCGGTAATTAATATTTATGCATTGTTAATTATACTAAGCATTGTTATTGCTTTTTATATGTCGAGCAGAATTACAGAGCCCTTGCGGTTGCTTCAACAGAGGATTAGCAAAATTGATTTGCGCAAAGAAAACGAACGAATTGAATATCAAGGGAAGGATGAAATTGCGGAACTTGTTTATGAGTATAACCGGATGTTGGAAGAATTGGATAACAGCACCCAAATGCTGGCAAAATCGGAACGGGAATCGGCCTGGCGCGAAATGGCTCAGCAAATAGCCCATGAAATTAAAAATCCGTTAACTCCCATGAAGCTTAATATTCAGCTTTTAGAACTTTCATGGAAGAATAACGATTCCGATTTTAATGATCGATTTAACCGTTTTGCTGGAAACCTGATTGAACAAATTGACAGCCTATCATCCATTGCCTCTGCTTTTTCGCAATTTGCACAAATGCCAAAAGCCCGTTCTGAAAAAGTGAACCTCAACGAGCGAATTTTACAAAGTGCCCATCTTTTTAAAGAATGCTCTTTTGCTCAAGTAACATGCAATTTTAATGAAGAAGAAGCTATTTATGTAAATGCCGATAATGAACGTATGCTTCAGGTATTTAACAATCTGATTAAAAACGCCATTCAATCCATTCCAAAAAATGAGCAGGGGCAAATTTCAATACAACTTATTACATCAGAACAAAGCGTAGTTGTTGAAATAAAGGATAATGGAGCAGGAATTGCCCCCGAAATGGCAAATAAACTTTTTCAGCCTAATTTTACCACTAAAAGCAGTGGTACCGGATTGGGGCTGGCCATTGTGAAAAATATTGTAGAAGAATTTGGTGGAGCCATTTGGTTCCAGTCGGAATTAAACAAGGGAACTTCATTCTTTGTGTCGTTGCCTTTGTTTATAGATGAGATTTGATTCGTGCCGGATTAAGTACTATTTCCTTACAGTTAAAGAATTCCTTCGTCAGCAAAACTATAATATTTGGTGTCACCAATAATTATATGGTCAAGTGTGGCAATATCCATTAATAATCCGGCATTTTTTATTTTTTCGGTTATTTTAAGGTCGTTATCACTCGGTTGAACATTCCCCGATGGATGGTTATGCACCAAAATAAGTCCGCTGGCAAGCTTTTCAATGGCATATTTTAGTATTATCTTAACATCTATCACAGTTCCACTGGTGCCTCCCAAGCTAATTTTCTCCTTATCTTTAATCTGATTCGAGCGACTTAAATAAAGCACCCAAAACTCTTCATGGGGCAAATCGCCCAAAAGGGGTTGAAATAATTCAAATACGACGTTGCTACTAGTTACTTTTTTTTGCTCTATCTCATCAGGTTTGCGGCGTTTGCCGATTTCCAATGCAGCAATTATTGAAATTGCTTTCGCTTCGCCAATGCCCGAAATTTTTTTTAAATCGGTAACGTTCTTTTTTCCTAATAAGTGTAGGTTATTATCGGCACTGGCTAAAATATTTTTTGCTAAATCAACGGCCGAAAGATTTTTAGTGCCAGTAGCTAACAATATGGCAATCAATTCAGCATCCGATAAGGCGGAAATACCTTTTTTTAAAAACTTCTCGCGAGGCCTATCTTCGGCAGCCCATTGCTTTATTGTCAGATTTTGGTATTCTTTCATGGGTTTTTAGCTTTAAAGTAAATCTACAAAAACTTGCATAAGTTGGCACCATGGAAACTTGAAAAATACTAATTTGCTTTTGTATGCATGAGGTATAAATGAAAAAACCCTGAACGGCTATGCTCAGGGTTTAAAAAATATTTTAGTAAAAATTACAATCCGCTAATGTGAACGGCCAAACCTGATTTAAGATTAGCTGCTTTATTCTTATGAATTATATTTGTTTTAACCAATTTATCAAGCATTGAGGTTACTTTAGGTAATAGTGCTTCTGCTTCAGCTTTTGTAGTGATAGCTCGTATGTCTCTCACGGCATTACGTGCGGTTTTAGCAACATATTTATTGCGCAACCGGTGCTCTTCGTTCTGACGTATCCTTTTTTTTGATGATAGATGATTTGCCATTTTTTTAATTCTAAAGTGTATTATTTGTACTCCGTAGGGGAATCGAACCCCTGCTACCAGGATGAAAACCTGGCGTCCTAACCCCTAGACGAACGGAGCGTTTGTTTTCGGACTGCAAAAGTAATTAAATATTTAATTTTCCAAAAAAATAATCAAGAAAAATTAAAAAATTTCTTTCCAGTCACTAAAAAGAACGATTTAGATTACTTTCTAAATTTTGCGAGGCAAACTTACTATTAAAATTTGGATTCAACAAGCGTTGAATTTTTTTTTAACATCATAAAATGAAACCTATCATTTAATTGATTATTATTTCTATCTCTGGCCTTCTTAACTATTTGTTATTGTGAGGTTTAATTCTTTGCTGCCAATTGATTATTTTCTTTTTTTTTTCATGATTAGATCACATCAAAAAATCAAATTCGCGATAAATTCAATAATAAAAAGCATTTGAAATTAATGATTCTCTAAAAATAAGTACTATATTTGCAGCCGCTAAAATAATTAGTAACAATTAAAATTTAAATTATGCCTTTAAGAATCCGATTAGCACGTCATGGTAGAAAGCGTAATGCTTATTACCATATTGTTGCAGCCGATAGCAGGGCACCACGCGATGGTAAGTTCATAGAAAGATTGGGAAATTACAACCCAAACACTAATCCTGCTACTATTGAACTTAACTTCGAACGGGCATTGTATTGGCTTCAAAATGGTGCTCAGCCATCTGACACCACCAGAGCAATTTTATCGTACAAAGGAGTACTGATGAAAAAACACCTTTTAGACGGGGTGAAAAAAGGAGCTTTTGACGAAAATGCTGCTGAAGAAAAATTCAGCAAATGGTTGGTTGAAAACTCAAACAAAATTCAAGCAAAAGTTGATAAGTTAAAATCTGACAAACACAGTACGGATAAAACAAAGTTAGCTGCAGAGAAAAAGGTGAGCACCGACCGTGCACAAGCTATTGCTGAAAAGAATGCTGAAGCTGCCAAAGCTGCTGCCAAGGCTACAAGTAAAGCTGACGAACCTGAGGTTGAAGCTGAAGTTGAAACAGAAATTGGAGCAGAGAACGAAGCACCTATTGAGGAAAAAACAGAAGAATAAAACTATTGCATGCAAAAAGAGGATTGCTTGCTGGTAGGAACTTTAGTTAAAGTCCATGGAATTCATGGCGAAGTAGTTCTTGACACAAACAATCCTGACATCATAGAAAACATTGAGGAATCAGCATTTCTTGAAATAGAAGGATTGCTGGTTCCTTTTTTTATTGACGACTGGGTAGCTATCAGCATTGAACGGTTTCGGATTAAATTCCTCTGGATAGATGCCGAAGTGGCTGCAAAAAAAATTGTTGGCTCCACGTTATATGTCCCACTTAAAGGACTTGAATACGAAGAATCTGATTTTACCTCAAAACCTCATCTCCTTATTGGTTTTAACGCTATTGATTCAACTCAAGGAGAATTGGGCGAAATAATCGATATTATTGATAACCCCACCAACCCCCTGATAGTGATTTTGAAGGGGAAAAAAGAATTGTTGGTACCCATGCACATCGATTTTATAAAAGAGGTTCAAGCACCCCGAAAAACCATCATCCTCAATCTTCCCGAAGGACTTGTTGATTTGTACGAATAAGATGCATAGAAAACCTATGAGGATTTCATATCTAGATTATTGTTGGTTCGAAATTGCTATTCACCACTTATAAATTAGCTAAGTTGCTATTAAAACCTCGTAGGAAGTTTGGAAAATTGGAATAATGGAAGAAAATTGGAAATTAATTCATTTATTAAGCTCGAATATATCCAGTTTTCCATCTTTCCATTTTAAAATGTTGAGCTATTATTGCATTTTGGATTATATCGAACTGACGTTAGATTAATACAATGTAAGTTTTTATTTCACCAACGGTTTATCTAATTGCTCGTAAATGGAGTTTTGGCTGATAAATTCAGGGATAATCCGTTTCATATGGTTCACAATCTGCAAATGGTCGGGATCTTTTAACAAATCAATTAATTCCTGGATCTGCACCTTTACTTCTTCGTAAGGGTAATTCCTCACTTTGGCAATCATAATTTGTGAATGATGGGTTGGAAGGGTATTCTCTTTGTCGGCCAATAATTCCTCGTAAAGCTTTTCACCAGGGCGCAAACCAGTAAAGCTTATTTGAATGTCTTTTCCCAATTGAAGGCCTGATAGTTTTATCATCTTTTTTGCCAGATCCACAATCTTCACTGATTTTCCCATATCAAAAATGAATATTTCGCCACCGGTACCCATCGTTCCGGCTTCCAATACCAACTGACATGCTTCCGGAATGGTCATGAAATAACGGGTTATTTGCGGATGTGTTACGGTAATTGGGCCACCTTCTTCAATTTGTTTTCGGAACCTAGGTATCACACTTCCATTGGAACCCAATACGTTTCCAAATCGGGTGGTGATAAAAGCAGTTTTGGTGGTTTTGTTTAAGGACTGAATGTATATCTCGGCTAACCGTTTTGAAGCCCCCATTACATTGGTTGGGTTTACGGCTTTATCGGTTGAAACCATCACAAATTTTTTGACTCCATATTTAACGGAAATGTCGGCAATGGTACGGGTGCCAAAAACATTGGTTTTTATTGATTCAGCCGGATTGATTTCCATCATGGGAACATGCTTATAAGCTGCTGCATGGAAAACTATTTCAGGGGTAAACTTTTTGAAAATCTCCTCTACTCTAACTGGATCCGCAATATCACCAATTACGGCTTGAAAGTTAAAACACTGTTTTTGTTCCCGAAGTTCCATTTCAATATCGTACAATGGGGTTTCTGCTTGATCAAACAAGATAAGGTTTTTGGGTTCAAACCTTATTAATTGCCGAACCATTTCACTGCCAATGGATCCAGCGGCGCCTGTAATCAGCACCACTTTATTTTTAATCTGAACTTCAATATTTGCGATATCCAAAATTATGGGAGCCCGTTCCAATAATTCCTCAATTTTTATTTGCCTGATCTGCTTTGAACTCAATTCACCGTTAATCCAACTGTCAACACTTGGAACTGATAGAACGCTGACATTGTTGTTCAAACACAATTCAATTAAGCTTGTTTTTTCTTCAATTGAATTGAATGGTTTGGCAAGTATCATATATTGAACATCTTCAGCTGAAATAATTGATTCGATAGTTGAAATGGGGTAAATATTTGTTCCACCTAACTGCTTTTGACTTCGTTTTGAAACATCATCAAAAAAAGCCACTACTTTGTAGCGCGAGGCCGTGTCTTGTTCCAATGTTTGTTTTGCTACCAAAGCAGCTGGGCTGGTACCATAAATCACTGCTTTTTTCAATTGCATGGATGATGTTTGTAACTCATAAAATATAGATTTCGCCAACCACCGAAGCGAAGTCATGAAAAATACAGTAGTTAAAAAGTCGATAATGACTATTGAAAGCGGTACAATGAAAGCTTGAGTTATATACAAATAACTAACAAAATTACTTAGAACTATAAAAAGGCTTCCAAAGAATATTGTGATAAAAATACGCTGTGAATCTTTCAATCCGGTATATCTGACTATTCCAGCGTAAGTTTTCCCAAATAAAAAACTTACAATACGTATAAGGGTAACAAAGGGAATTATAAAGAAGAGTGAGGCTACATTAGTTTCCGGTATTTGAAAATTAAAGCGAAGCAAGTATGCTATGCTAATGCTGGCAACAGATATTAAAACATCAATTGAGAAAACAATCCAACGTGGGGTGTATTTTTTGCTAAAGATCATGATTCTTGATAAATATTCACAATGAAATAAGGTGTACAAATATATATTAAATCAATAAGTTACTATGAATTTAATTTACTATTTGCAACTAAATAAAAAAATAAAAGCCCAATATCTATGGGCTTTAAATTTTGAAAAGAAAAGTTACTATGCTGGTGAAATCGCCTCTACTGGGCAAACTTCTGCACAAGTACCGCAATCGGTACAAGTATTTGCGTCAATTACATAGATGTCACCTTCAGAGATAGCTTCTACAGGACATTCAGCGATACAAGTCCCACAAGCTATGCAGTCTTCAGAAATTTTATAAGCCATATCAAAAAATTTTGATTATTAATAATGCCACAAATTTATACTTATCGATGAATATAATGATACCATTTGACACTTTTTTTTTCTATTTAAAAGCAGTCTAAATGGTATTATTCAATTTTTGAGGTAAATCAGCTAAAAGTGTTATTCCTCCTGTTACTTTCTGATTTAAGTTAACATGAATTTTTGATCCAACAGGCAACAAAACATCAACTCGCGAACCAAAACGTATAAAACCGAGTTGATTGCCTTCCTTTATTTTTTGTTCTGGTTTAGCATAGGTTATAATCCGCCGAGCCACGGCTCCTGCAATTTGTTTCACCAACACTTTTCCAGCATTTTCTGTTTCAATAATAACTACTGATCGTTCATTTTCATGGGATGATATGAACATTCCAGACAGACATGAAAATTGAAATTTGGATTCTTTTTTCTTTAATAAATTCTGTTTCTTCCATCTCTTCAATTACAACAATAGTTCCGTCGGCAGGCGAAATTACTTGATTTTTATTGAATTGAATGGTTCGATTTGGATAGCGAAAAAATCGAAGAATAAATATGAGTAGCGCAAGAAAAATGAATCCTGAGATATAGATTATTGCATTAGATGCGGTATATATGAAGATAACCATAATAAAAGTGAACAATAAAATGGCAACAATAATTACGCTAAAACCAGCTTTGTGTATTCTCATAAGAGTTTTAATTTAACTTACAAAATTAATTATCGAACAAAAAAATACAAATATGTAAAAATAACAGGAATTACAAATAGCAAACTATCAAAACGATCTAAAATTCCACCATGCCCCGGCAAAATATTGCCTGAATCCTTAATGGAAAGACTGCGTTTAAACATTGATTCTACTAAATCACCCAAGGTACCGAAAAATACAATTATTAAAGCAATGATACTCCATACTTTTAAAGGAAAAATGTCGAAATACATTGCTAGAAAAAAGGCTCCTGCTACTGATACTAAAAGTCCACCGAAAAATCCCTCCCATGTTTTTTTTGGAGAAATACGCTCGAACAGCTTATGTTTTCCAAACGTAATTCCAAAAATATAAGCTCCAGTATCCGCCAACCAAATTAAAATAAAAACACCTAAAATAATTTTTCCATTGTATGCTCCATTCAAAAAGGAAATGTGGTTTAACAGGGTTAATGGAATTGAAATGTAAAAAATACCTAAAAAAGTAGTGGCAATATTTAAAAGTGGATGTTTTTTATTTCGATATAATTCAAAAATAAATATAAAGGAAAAGAGTGGAATTATTAATAAAGAAAGATAAAAGCCCCAATCAATTAGTTGCCAAAAATACCCTGATGCAAAGATTAAACCACCCAAAATACTACCGTAATACTTTTGTGGAATTGAGTGACTTTTACTCGATAAAATATAAAATTCGCGTAATGCAAGAATTTCAATTATTAGGAATAGTGCAGCAAATGAATGGTAATTGAAGAGGATAGAAACTACGAGGACAAACACGAATAAAAATCCTGTAATGCTGCGCTGCCAAAAATTACTCATAGTTATAGGTCCTTTATTAAAAATTTAGCCCGAATAACATCTTCGGGCTTTACATAAACTTCAATATCACCAATTAAATAAAAAGAATCCTGTTTGTTCATAACTATCACTTCAATATCATTATCTTCAAGTATAGCTTTTGCCATTTCTGCCATATATAGCTTTCCTGTGTTGAAAATAATACTCCAATTGGATTCCATTTGGGCTTATTTCATTAGTTAGGATTTTCTTCCTTCTCAACTTTTGGTTTGGCTTCAATTTCAGTCATTGGAGCTGTTCTATTCAAACTTTCATCCTCAGAATGAGGTGTTTTCCCATTAGGACGAGGTCCAAGAATACGTTCCAAATCTTCTGAAAACAGTACCTCTTTTTCTAAAAGTAATTCACCCAACGCATTATGCTGTACTTCTAACTTTTTGAGTAACTCTTTGGCTCTGATATAAGCTTTATCAATGATACTTTTTGTTTCTTCATCAATAGCTTTGGCAGTTTCTTCGCTGTATGGTTTACCAAATGAATATTCATTTTGACCCGATGAATCGTAGAAACTAACATTTCCAATCCGCTCGCTCATCCCAAAGTAGGATACCATAGCATACGCTTGCTTTGTTACCTTTTCAAGATCGTTTAAAGCCCCCGTAGAAATTTTACCAAAGAATAATTCTTCTGCCGCACGTCCACCTAAAATGGCACACATTTCATCCAGCATTTGTTCTTTGGTAGTAAGCTGACGTTCTTCAGGCAAATACCAGGCAGCACCTAACGCTTGGCCTCGAGGAACAATAGTCACTTTAATGAGTGGATTGGCATGTTCCAAAATCCAGCTAACAGTAGCATGTCCGGCTTCGTGGTAAGCAATAGTTTTTTTCTCTTCAAAAGAGATGATTTTATTTTTCTTTTCCAGCCCGCCAACAATTCGGTCAATAGCATCTAAAAAATCTTGTTTTTCAACTAATTGTTTTTCTTTACGCGCGGCAATTAATGCAGCTTCGTTAGTAACATTGGCAATATCGGCGCCGCTGAATCCAGGAGTTTGTTTAGCAAGAAATTCCGGATGAACATCGGTTCCTAATTTTTGAAGCGGACGAAGATGAACTTTAAATATATCTTTCCGTTCGTTCAAGTCTGGTAATTCAACATGTATTTGACGGTCAAAACGACCGGCTCTTAGCAATGCACGATCAAGAATATCAGCACGGTTCGTGGCAGCTAAAATGATTACACCGCTATTAGTCCCAAATCCATCCATTTCAGTTAATAACTGGTTCAACGTATTTTCCCGTTCATCGTTGGCTCCCCAATTTGGATTTTTGCCACGGGCACGTCCAATAGCGTCAATTTCGTCAATAAAAATTATACAAGGCGCCTTTTCTTTAGCTTGTTTAAAAAGGTCGCGCACCCTTGATGCCCCAACACCTACAAACATTTCAACAAAATCAGACCCCGACATAGAAAAGAAGGGTACATGGGCTTCACCAGCTACAGCTTTAGCTAGCAAGGTTTTTCCTGTTCCCGGAGGTCCTACTAACAGAGCACCTTTAGGAATTTTTCCGCCCAATTGAGTATATTTTATTGGGTTTTTCAAAAAGTCAACAATTTCCATTATCTCAACTTTGGCTTCTTCTAAGCCGGCTACATCTTTAAAGTCAACCTTTACTTCAGCGGTTTCTTTGTCGAATATTTTAGCTCGTGATTTTCCAATATTGAATAATTGACCTCCGGCACCGTTTGGACCAGCCATTCGGCGGAAAATGAACAACCATACGCCAATTAAAAGTAACGGGAAAATCAGCCAATTGATGATGGTATCAAAGTGATTGTTGCGCTCTACAAAACTAACATCTACTTTTTGGTCGTATGTAAAGTCTTGCTGGGCTTCTTCAATACGCTTTTCAAAAGCCTCAACCGATCCTATGGTAAAAAAATACTGTGGACCTTGCTTTGAAAGGGTGTTCTTTTTTGCAGTGTTAAGATCACTGTATATCTCTTTATTTAATCGCTCTGGTTTAATGAAAATTTCAGCCCGTTTGTTATTTACCACTTCAATTTTCAGTACGTCACCTGCTTTCAGCATTTCTTTCTCAAATTTATTCCACATGACCTCTTTTGGTCCGGAATCTGTTTGAAAAAAGAAAACGCCAAGCAGTGAAATTGCAATTAGCCCGTAAACCCAGGCGATGTTAAATTTCGGTTTTTTATCGTTACTTTTCTGATCAGTTGCTGGTTTTTGCACCAGTCCTGAATCTTTTTTGTCTTGAATGTTCTCGCTCATTGAGTAGTTTGTATTATTCTTCTTTAATTAATTCAGTATTTGCATCAGCCCATAAATCTTCCAAATTGTAAAACTTCCGGAAGGGTTCTTGAAAAACGTGAACTACCACATCGCCGTAATCTAATAATACCCATTGTGAATTCTCAGATCCTTCTTTGTGAAGCACGTGTTCTTTTAGTTCGGTTCTTGCTTGTCGCTCGATATTATTTGCAATGGCATCAACTTGAATGTTGGAATCGCCATGACATATAACAAAAAAATCAGCTACCGATTGTTGCAATTCGGTCAAACCTAAAACAATTATCTCTTTACCCTTTTTTTCCTTAATTGCTTCAACCACTGTATTTTTTAAATTAGTGGTATCGGTTGTTCCCGTCATTGTTAATTTTTGCTTCAAAGGTAATCAATTTTATTTTCCATTTTTATTCAAAGCAAGGAACCTTGCAAATTCAATGCCTACTTTTTTTTATCATTTAACAAGGATATATTGGAATTGTTGATATGCCAATGTTGCGGATTAATAATTTTATTTTGTTTAAAGAGGAAAATTTGGCAGTTTGGTTGCTTTGTAAATAGTATTTATTGAAAAGTATATTTCAATGTAACTTAGTAATAGTATCTTCGACAAATATACTGCAAAAGACAATCGGTGAATAGCGACGACGCAATACAAAAGATAAAAGAATTTCAGCCTTTGATTCGTAAGGTTTGTTTGATGTATGCTCAAAATAGAGCCGAATCGGATGATATGTTTCAGGAAATTTGTATTCAGGCTTGGCGTGCTTACCCTCAATTTAAGGGAGAATCGAAATTTTCCACTTGGTTGTACCGGGTTTCAATAAATACAGCTATTTCTTGGATACGTAAAGAAAAAAAATATAGGCTTTGGGATAGAGATCCTTACATCGGGCCATAAAAAAACTGAACGATATTGATAGGTCTTTGGTACTTATGTATTTGGAAGAAGTGGCTTATGCTGAAATTTCTGAAATTTTGGGTCTTACTGTAAATAACATAAAGGTAAAAATGAACCGGGTTAAAAAACGGTTAAAAAAGTTAATGGAAAATGATGGATGAATTAAATGAATTAAAACATGCCTGGAAAACAATAGCGGATTCACGCAATGGTTGTGAATATTCATTGATTGAGATCAAAAAGATTGTGAAAGGCCGCTCGAACAACGAGCTACTGAAAATTAGGAGGAAAATAATTTTTGAATGGTCGATAGCTTTATTGTTATCACTCAGTTTGGTTTTGTTTATTTATTTTTTTAATCCCAACGATACCTATCTGGCCGTTTTGTTAGTTTCAATTATCTTGGCAATTAGCTTTGTGCCCTATATTAAAGTATTAAGGCTCAAGTTTTCGAGCCATCCCGATTTAAAAACCTATCTTACTGAATTCATTCATCGATTTGAGCGATTGATAAAACAATACATACAAATGGCAGCCCTATTAATGCCTATTGCTGGCGTTGGCGGATTTTTGTTAGGAATACGCAGTACCGCCCTCCAAATTAATTGGAATGGTTTGTTTCAGTTTAAAAATCTGATAATTGCATTCTTGATTGTAGTTTTAGTTTCATTATTAGGTTATTGGTTGCAAAGGCGCTATTTTAAATGGGTTTACGGTAAAAACATTCAACGCTTGCGCGATTGCCTGAATGATTTAGAAGAGGTGGATACTACTGAAGATTAAGAAAATACTTTTTACGCCATTCTTATGGTAAGTAGCTGCCATTAAAATAACCGTCCGATTTATATTAATTATCAGTGTTGTTTTAAACTCGTGTTACTTTTCCAAACTTATCAACAACTCCCATTTTTTCCTTTCGAATCCATTAATTTTACAAATTAATGGATTGGTAAAAGCTATTGTGATTAAAAGTCTAATAGCTATTTTCTAATCTCTGACATATAATCTCTAACATCTGGTTTTCATGTTTTTAGTTTTTGATACCGAAACCACTGGGTTACCCAAAAAGTGGAAAGCACCTTTGAATGATTTTGAGAATTGGCCACGGATGGTTCAATTGGCATGGCAATGTCACGACAGCAAAGGGAAATTCCTTTTTGCCAAAAACCATGTGATAAAACCTGAAGGTTATATTATCCCAAACGAAGTAATTGTTATTCATGGAATAAGCAATGAAATTGCCATTGAAAAAGGAATTCCCCTAAAAGACGCATTAGCTGATTTTATTGAGGATGTAAAAAATGCGAAATTCATTATTGGTCACAACATAGAATTTGATATAAGCATTGTAGGTTGCGAATTGCTCCGTAGCGGAATGCCCGAAATATTAACTAAGACTCCGCAACTTTGTACTAAAGAGGAAAGCACCGAATTTTGTGCCATCATGAAAAATGGCAAACCCAAATGGCCAACGCTAACCGAATTGCATACTAAATTGTTTGGGATTCCTTTTATTGAAGCCCACAATGCGGCAGCTGATGTGGAAGCAACTACCCGATGCTTTTTGGAATTAGTTAGGGTTGGTGGAATTAGCGCCCATCGTTTACAATGGACCAACGCGGAATTGGCGGAATTCAAAAAATATAATCCAAAGGTGATTGAGCTGGCTGGAGTTAATTATGAGTCCTTCAAAACCAATGAATTTAAAAATATTTCAGTTTCCGATGAGGAACGGAAACAAACGGCAGCGCCTAAAAGAGTGGGCATGGTTCCTTTTGTCCATTTGCATGTTCATACTCAATATTCTATTCTTGATGGCGCAGCTACTACCATGCAACTGGCAAAAAAAGCCAAAGCTGATGGTATGGCCGCGGTTGCAATTACCGATCATGGAGGTATGTTTGGTGTGAAAGAATTTCACGTTAATTGCAAAAAGGTAGGAATTAAGCCTATCATAGGTATTGAGGTTTATGTTGCAACCAGAGGTTTGTTGCGGAAAGAAGATAAAAATGATGCATCTGGCGACCATCTGGTATTGCTGGTTAAGAATAAGATTGGCTATAAAAATTTGCTCAAATTAACTTCTGTATCACACAATGAAGGCTTCTATTACAAACCCAGGATTGATAAAGCATTGTTGGAAAAACATCACGAAGGATTGATTGCAACATCGGCTTGTTTAGGTGGCGAAGTGGCAGGACATATTATGCGTGGTAATTTTGAGAAGGCTGAAGAAACCATTCTTTGGTACAAAAATACATTTGGCGATGATTATTATTTGGAACTGATGCGCCACCAAAATAACGATCCCAGCCTGCGCACTGATGTGTGGGAAAATCAGGTTAAAGTGAATAAGGTGCTGCTTGACTTTGCCGAGAAACACCAAATAAAAGCCATTGCCACAAACGATGTCCATTTTGCGGAAGCCGACGACGCTGAGGCTCATGACTTATTAGTATGTTTAAGCACCGGCCGCGATTTTGATGACCAAACACGCATGCGTTATACCCGGCAGGAATGGATTAAAACCACTGCCGAAATGAATAAACTGTTCGCTGATATACCTGAAGTATTAGAGAATACAATCGAAATTGCCAACAAAGTAGAAGCATTTGAGTTGGATTCAGCACCCATAATGCCTAAATTTGATATACCTGCTGAATTTGGAAAATTTGCCGACTACGAAGCCAAATATAGTGAAGCCGATATGGTTCAAGAGTTTGGTGACAAAGCATTTGAGCGCATTGGTGGATTTGAAAAGGTGCTACAGATTAAATTTGAAGCAGATTATTTGAGGCATCTTACCTACCATGGTGCCGAGAAAAAGTATGGTGCAGAGCTAAGTGATGCACTAAAAGAACGCATTGACTTTGAATTGGATACCATAAAAGTTATGGGTTTTCCAGGATACTTCCTTATTGTACAGGATTTTATTAACGCAGCCCGTGCCATGGATGTTATTGTGGGGCCGGGGCGTGGTTCGGCAGCAGGTGCTGTGGTTTCATATTGTGTTGGGATAACCAATGTTGATCCGTTAAAATACGACTTGCTTTTTGAACGGTTCTTGAATCCTGACCGTATTTCAATGCCTGACGTGGATATTGACTTTGATGACGATGGTCGGCAAAAAGTGCTCGATTGGGTTACCGATAAATACGGAGCTGATAAAGTAGCTCATATATGTACTTTTGGAACCATGGCCACCAAATCGAGTATTAAAGATGTGGCCCGGGTTTTAAAATTGCCGTTGGAAGAAGCCAATCGTTTAGCCAAGATGGTACCTGAAGCTCCTAAAATGAATTTTGAAAAGGCTTACAAAGAAAACCCAGAACTGGCAAAAGAGAAAAAGTCAAGCGACCCATTGATTGTAAAAACATTGCTCAATGCTGAAAAACTGGAAGGTTCGGTAAGGCAGACGGGTGTTCATGCATGTGGTATCCTTATCGGACGTGATCCGCTTGAAGAGCACATTCCTGTGATGCCAACCAAAGGTGAAAAGCTCTTGACAACGCAATACGATGGGCATTATGTGGAGGAACTAGGACTTTTAAAAATGGACTTTTTGGGATTGAAAACCCTATCCATTATTAAAGATACCTTGGAAAATATAAAATTATCGAAAGGTGTTTTAATTGATATTGAACAAATATCGTTTGAAGACGAAAAAACCTACCAACTTTTTAGTAATGGCGAAACCTCAGCCATTTTTCAGTTTGAAAGTCCCGGAATGAAAAAGCACCTTCAAAACCTGAAACCTGACCGTTTTGAGGATTTGGTAGCCATGAATGCTCTTTACCGTCCGGGGCCAATGGAGTACATTCCTTCTTTTATTAATCGAAAGCACGGGCGTGAAGTGGTTGTTTACGACCATCCAATCATGGAAACTTATTTGAAAGATACCTACGGAATTACCGTTTATCAGGAGCAAGTAATGCTTTTGTCGCGGGCCTTGGGTGGGTTTACCCGTGGCGATTCCGATACACTGCGCAAGGCAATGGGTAAAAAGCTTATTGAGCAGATGAATAAGCTGAAGGAAAAATTTCAAATAGGTTGCAAGGCAAATCCAGATTTTGTAGCAGGTGCCAAGGATAAGAAAAAAAGTATCGACGAACTGATTGATAAAATTTGGAAAGACTGGGAAGCTTTTGCTGAGTATGCCTTC
>JAIFNJ010000130.1 GCA_020047835.1 Bacteroidota bacterium | reverse complement strand
CAGGAAGAAGTTCGAAAGCGTTTCGGACTTTGATGTAATAGTAGTTTCTGATTTGAAGGAGCTCGGAATTGAAAGCATCTATCACTACCTCTATGGCGAGCAGCATGGGAAGGAAACTATACCAACGTTTTATTTTCATAAAAATCTTGCGAAGCCGTATCACATTGATTATGTTTTTGGTGCTAAGCGATTTATTGAAAATACAACTAGCCTTGAGATTGGGAATGCAAATAAATGGCTCAAGCTAAGCGATCATATGCCAATATTTCAATTTTAGTATTTTAGAACAAATGCTAAATATTTGGCCATTGATAATTTTCAATTCTTCGTGCAAAGTATCAATTAATCTGTATTTTTGTATTCTATGAAATATGGTCTTAAATATATTAGAAATTGGAAGTTAGCGATACTATTCTCCGCAATTTTATCACTATTTGGTGTTATATCTAATAATACTCAATTATTGGATTATAAGATATTTATGAGCATTCCGAGTTGGGTACTGACGTTTTTTTTTCTTTTAATTGCTTGGTACCTCAATTCAATCATCACAAATCAGTTTTTGTTAGAAAATAAAAAAAGGAATCTGACAAGCAAAATCTTTATCATTTTCCTGTCAAACAGCTTTTTACTCGCTCTATTTATTCTCTTAAGTGAATGTATATCCCAAATATTCATTGTCGAAAGAGAGTATAGTTATATTTACTTGATATTTAGAGGTATCGCCAGTATTGCAATTATCTATCTTGTGCAAAATACTTTGAACCTAAATTCAAAAAATCAGTCAGTTCTGTTGCAAAACCAAATGCTTAAAACAGAAAATATCCGGGTACAATTTGATATTCTCAAACAGCAAATCAGTCCGCATTTTTTATTTAATTCTCTTTCCACACTGCGTTCAATGATTCGTTCTTCTGATAAAAATGCAGAGAATTTCGTGATAAAGTTGTCCGATATATACCGATTGCTATTGGCCAACAAAGAAAGGGACACCATTACATTGAAAGAAGAGCTTGAATTCATAGAAGATTATTCGTTTTTGCTATTTGCAAGGTACGAAGATAGATGACATATAGAATTTGACATTCCGGACAATTTACTGAATTTCAAAGTTCCAACTTTTGCTTTGCAGCTGCTTTTGGAGAATTGTGTGAAGCATAATATCATTTCCAAAGAAAAACCATTGCATATTAGAATTTATGATTCAGGAGTCAAAAGTATATCTGTGGAGAATAATTTGCAGCACAAAATATTGGCGGGCGAAGAATCGGGGCATGGATTGCAAAACCTTATAAAAAGGTATGAATTATTGGGTGTTTCAAGAGGCGTTGAGATATTTTCTGACAAATCAGTTTTTCGGGTAAAAATTAATCTACTTGATGTATGAAGGTATTAATTATTGAAGATGAGCCACATAATGCGCAAACATTAAGCGAAATTATCAGGCAGCTTAGGCCTGGTACGAAAATTCTTGAAATTATTGAGAGCATAGAGCAAGCAGTAAAATATCTTACACACCCCAACAATAAACCCGATTTAATTTTTGCCGATATACAGTTGGCCGACGGACTGAGTTTTGAAATTTTTTCAAGAGTCAAGATCAAGTGCCCGGTGGTTTTTTGCACTGCCTACGACCAATATGCTATGCAGGCTTTCAAAACCAATGGCATTGAATATATTCTGAAACCAGCAAAAGTAGAAGATATTGAAGCTGCTTTTATAAAATACGAATCATTACAAGAAACATTTAAACCGGACACTGAAATTGTAAATCTTTTAAAACAAGCGTTTAACAAAAAAGAAAACTTTAAAACATCCATTCTGGTACATTTTAAAGAGAGTTTTATACCCGTTGCCGTTAATAAGATAGCCTTTTTTGTAGTTGAAAACGAAATTCTTTATATACAAACATTGGATAATCAACGCTATCCTGTTTTTAAATCAATGTCCGAAATCGAATCTTCCATTGACCCTTCCTTATTTTTTAGAATCAATCGGCAAGTTTTGCTAAACAGGAATGCCATTAAAGAAGTTCAGCCCTATTTTAATCGAAAAGTGATAATTAAGACGGACGTAAAGACAAATGAGCAGCTCATTGTAAGCCGGTTAAAGGTTACCGAGTTTATGAACTGGATCGAACAATCCTAGCCTTGTTCAATTCACCTTTCAATTTGTTCAATTCCCCAAGTTATTCATTTTTGACCATCGCTTTTGTATTCATCTTTGTTTCGAAATTTAAAAACGCACAAGATGAAGCACATCCTATTAATATTTTTAGCACTTGGCCTGCTGAATAAAATTCAGGCACAGGAGCCCTCTGACAAAATTGTTGGAAGTTGGTTCAATGAAGATAAAACCAGCAAAATTGAAATCTACAAAGCAGGGGAAACCTATTTTGGAAAAATTGTTTGGATAGCCGACTTGGAAAAGAATCCGAAACTCAATTTAAAAGATAAAAACAATCCCAACCCCAAATTGCGCAACCGTAATATTTTGGGAATAGATATCATCACCGGATTAAAATATTCGGGTGGGAATTGGGTAAATGGAACGATATACGCACCCAAAAGAGGGATGTACGCTGATTGTGAAGTTGAATTATTATCCAATGGACAACTAAAAATTGTAGTTTCAAAATATGGTAGCACAAAATCCCAAATATGGACAAGAAAATGAAAAAGTTTGTAAACATCACAATAGCTTTCATTATTTCCATAAGTTGGGCAAATGGCCAACAGACATTTCATTCTTTAGAGGAAGTTTGGATTTATGCCCTTAAAAACAATCCGGATAATTCGGTATACCAACTTCAGGTCGAAAAAGCAGTGAAAGACTATAAAACAGCCAAAAGCTATTTATATCCAAAAATAAGTATTGGAATGTCAGGGCAATATAACATGGAAATACCCGAAACTCCGGTACCGGGTGAAATTTTCGGAAAACCGGGCGAAACCGTTTACGCACAGTTTGGTCAGACATACAATTATAGCAGAGGCCTCAGCTTCAGTAAAACATTATTAGACTGGCAATCGATGTTTCAGGCTAAAATTGCCCAATCAAATACAAACCTTGCTAAAGCCGAAAAAGCATTGTTTGAACAGAATCTTAAACAACAAGCAGCACAAGTATATTATGCGGCATTAACTGCACACGCTGCGGTCGATTTGTCGCAAAAAGATCTAACGCTGGCAGATTCAACCCTTTTGCTTTCAACCAACAGATTTCAAGAGGGAATCATCGACAATATGACATTAAGTCAGGCAAAAATAAATAGAAACAATGCTTTGGACAGGTGGGAACAAAACAAGCAATATCTCCTTGAGAATGAAACCAACCTGAAAATACTTTTGGGATTGACACCGGGGGATACACTTCTGCTGAGTGAAAATATTCAATTAACTGAAAATACAGCCATAGATACGATTTCAACCGATGAGTTGAGCTTAAACTTGTATAAAATTCAAACGGAAAACGCCGGTTTTGCCACCAAGCAAGCCATGTCGCGTTTTTCACCAAAATTGGAACTCGTTACGTTTTGGGGTGGTATGCAATATCAAGATGATTTTAAGATTTCAATGAAATCGAGCGATTGGCAGCCCAACCGATATATTGGGCTTAACCTGTCCATTCCGATATTTACCGGATTTGCCAATAAGAATCAATACCAATCGACAAAAATTTCGCAAGATATTGCACAATTGAGTTATAATGAAGCCATACGGAAATCTTCGTTAAACGACAGCATTTTACTCAATAATTATATCACAGCCATGCATTCAGTGCACATGGCAAAGCAAAATTTAGCATTGGCCGACGAAAACGTTCATCTTGCTTACAGCAAATATGCTGAAGGAATAATAAGCCTCGATAATTACCTTTCGGTGTACGACGATTATCTAGCCATTGAAAACCAGTATTTCAGCCGTATATCTGATTATCTCATCAATAAAGCAATTATTCAATCACGCAACAAATAATTAGAAATGAAAAAGATATTATTCTATTCTGCCGTATTTATTACACTTTCTTTTGTGGGATGCAATCATAAGGAATCAACCCAGCCCATGAAGAAAAACATTGTAGAGGCCGTTTTTGCCAGTGGCAATATCATCACCGAGAATCAATATATTGTTACTTCTCAGGCAGATGGCTATTTGAGCAAATCATTTTTTACGGAGGGCGATTCTGTGAAAGCCGGACAAATTCTATTCCTTATTGAAAATGAGGCGCAACCGGAGCAGCTCGTTAATGCAGAAGCCAACTACCAGTATGCCGTTTCAAATGTAGGCAGTAATTCGCCTGTGCTTGAATCATTGTTGGCACAAAGAAATCAGGTGAAAAACAAATTGGCAACCGATTCGCTGAATTTTATCCGTTATCAAAAGCTCGTTCTATCCGGAGCGGTAAGTCAGGTGGATTATGAAAAAGCAAAAGTTACTTACGAAAATTCCAAACAGGATTTGGTATCCATAAACAATCAGATTTCGGATACTCAAAACAAATTGGAATTAGAAGTAAGCAGAAACAAAGCAAATTTGGCTTCGCAACAAAATACATCTTCTTTTTACGAAATCAGAGCCGAGGTGGACGGAGTGATATTTCAAGTCCTAAAAAAGCAAGGCGAGTTGGTAAAACGAGGTGAGCCTGTTGCCGAAATCGGCTCCGGCAAGTTCATTACAAAACTCTTTGTTGTGGAAGAAGACATCAACAAACTAAAAGCAGGTCAGCAAGTTTACATTGAACTTAATACCGAGAAAAACAAAAGCTATAAGGCCATTCTTTCAAAAATTTATCCCTATTTCGATAACAAAGAACAATCTTTCATTGCTGAAGCTACGTTTGAAGAATCCATAGCCCATTTAAAATCGGGAACACAACTTCAGGCAAACATTAAAACCAACGAGAAAGCCGATGCTTTGGTAATTCCGGTTGAATATCTATTACCCGACGATTTTATATTGGATAAAAATAATGAACAGGTAAGGGTAACTGTGGGCATTAAAACCACTGAGTGGGTAGAAATTCTCTCAGGTGCCGATGAATCTACTACCATTTTACTTCCAAAATAATCAGACAAAATGGCAAAATCAACTAATTTTCAAATTGCTAGAGTTCACCTTACTTCAAAGATTTGGCAAACCTTTGTAGCTGTTTTGGGGGTAACTTTTGGAGTGTCCATGTATATATTCATGAATAGTTTTATGAATGGTGTAAACAAAACACAGGACGACCTAGCATTTAGCGCATTATCGCACATTCGTATTTACAATCAGGATAATAATAGAGCCTACAATCCTATCGAGAGTCAATTTGACCAGTCGAATACTGTGATTAATATTCTGAACAGAAAGAACATGCAATACACTACCGGCATAAAAAACTCTACCTCAATAGTTTTATCTGTTGAAAAACAAGCCGATGTAGTGGCAGTTGCCCGACAGGTTAATTCCAATGTTTTTTTCAGAAGTGGTTCAAAAAAGGTGAATGGAATTATTTCGGGTGTTGAACTTAAATCGGAAGATGAATTGTTTAATACCTCTGCAACCATCATCGAAGGCGAATGGAACAATTTAATGACTTACAAAACAGGCATTATTATGGGAAAATTGTTGGCCGAAAACCTGGGAGTTCAGCTTAACAATAGTGTAAATGTACTCACCGCCGATGGAGTTTCTAAAAACTACATGGTAGTAGGTATTTTTGAAAGCAACCTAAAAACGATGGACGAATCGAAAGCCTATTTGAACATTACGGCTGCCCGCCAACTAGTGGGCGAAAACTCGGATTACGCCAGCGATATTTTGGTTAATATCAAAGACAGAGACAATACCGCAAAGTTTATTCAAAAAATTACTTCGGTAATTCCTTATCAAATAGAATCGTGGCAAGTAGCTAATGAGCAGTTGGTTGCCGGCTCGGAACTCAGGAACATCATTGCGGTGGCGGTTTCGCTAACCATTTTATTGGTTGCCGGTTTTGGAATTTATAATATTATGAACATGACCATTAATGAGAAAATTAAAGAAATTGCAATCCTGAAAGCAACTGGGTTTTCGGGTCACGACATCATGGCCATATTCCTGACACAAGCCACTGTTATTGGTCTATTGGGAGCCTTGGTTGGTGTAATCATGGGATATGCTATGTCGTTGCTTATCAATTTGGTGCCGTTTACCATTGCCGGATTGGAAACCTTACCGATATTTTTTCGACTTGAAGATTTTCTTCTTGCAGCAGTTTTTGGAATATTAACCACGCTCATAGCCGGATATTTACCATCGAGAAAAGCTTCAAAAATAGACCCTGTAATAATCATACGCGGATAATATGAAAACAAAATCTATAGAAATAAGAAACCTTATTAAGTATTTTCATGAGCCTGAAACGTTTCAGGTTATAAAAGGAGTTTCATTTACAGTAGACAAAGGTGAATTTTTGTCCATTGTCGGAAAATCGGGTTCCGGAAAATCAACGCTTTTATATTTGCTTTCCACCATGGATACCGATTATGAAGGTACGCTCCAAATAAACGGAGAGTTGCTTACCGGAAAAACACAGAATCAGTTAGCCGCTTTTCGGAATGAACACATCGGTTTTGTTTTTCAATTTCATTACCTGTTGCCCGAATTTACTGCCTTACAAAATGTAATGCTGCCTGCACTCAAATTGGGTAAACTTTCAAAACAAGAAATTGAACATAAAGCATACGAGAGTTTACGCTTGCTCGATTTAGAAGGTCAGGAGCTGAAAAATGCCAACCGATTGTCGGGCGGACAGCAACAGCGTGTAGCCATTGCCCGTGCCCTTATTAATAGTCCGTCTGTCATTATGGGCGACGAACCCACCGGAAACCTCGATTCTAAAAATTCACGGGCTGTGCAGGAAATTTTCAAGCAATTGGCACATGAACAAGGCCATACCATCATTTGTGTAACGCACGACAATGATTTTGCCAAAAATACCGACAGGATTATTGAAATGAAAGATGGTTTAATCGTCTAATTGCGGAAGCTATGACACAAAAGACTCAAAACCGTTATAAAATACTTATCACAAAAAGAATAGTTGATTCACTTTCAGCCCAAGAAGAAAAGGAATTGCAGCAACTCATGAATTCTTACAAAACTACCAAAACGTATTATACCAAATTAAAGAAGGTATGGAATAAAACCAGGATATTTGAGTTGTCTGGAATTTTTAGAATTGATGTAACCCAAGCGTGGGAAAGGTTTGTGAAAATTATGAAGTAAATTAAACTAATACAAAAACGAAATGCGAAATGGAACTAAATTACTTAAAATACTAATCCTGAAGGTAGCAATATTGATGCTCATTGTTCATTGTGGTAGTGATATATATGCCCAAAATTATGAATGGGAAATAGATAAAATAAGAAGGCGAGAGTTAGAAAAAAAAGCTGAATCAGATTCTTTGATGCTTCACCTTAAAAACAATTGGCAAATATCTATGAGTTACGGACAGTGGTTTTTTGAAAATTCTGCAAAATCGGAAGAGAAATCTCTATTAGAATTCCCAATTAACATGGGTGTTTGGAATTTTTCCTTGGCAAGATACCTCTCAGAATATGCATCGGTAAAGGTTGATTTTGGTATACTTATAAAGAAAATTGAACCTCCTCGTCCCAGCGTAATTTCAATACTCGGCGGAGCCGATGTTAGTTTGGAAGGAGGAGGAATATTTTTAATGCCTACAGGCGTTGGTATGGATTACTTTTTAATAAAACAACGTTTTCGTCCTTATGCTGGTTTTCAGTTCGGGGTGGTGCCAGCCAATTACACATATGTTGAAGCTTCCGGGAATTTAGCGAATGGTATCAACAAAAATGAAATTAAAATAAAAAGTATCGCGCCATTTGCAGAACTATCTACTGGTTTTATTTATCGTTTGGGAAAAAATGTTCAAATAGGCTTGGATTTTGATTATCTTCAATCAAAAGAATTTAGCGAAAACATTGGTGGTTACAAAGCGTATAGCGGGTTTAAAACATCATTTTTATTTTCAGTTGTATTCTAGTTTTTAATGGTCAATTTACATTCGTAAGCCAATCCGATTTTTTACTTCTCATTTTAGACAATTTCCTTTCAAATCTTTGTGGCCTGAAGATAGATTATTTCAGTTAGTTTATAACCCAGAGCATGTTAACCCACATCAATCATTCCATAAATACGTTCGCTTGGTTAACTCTAATAGAAATCAAAACCTTAAGGCATGCTTATAACAAGTATGTTTTTTTGTGCAATGGGTAATTAATCATACAAGTATTGATAGATACATATATCAAAATTATACTTATTGGTTTGCCATACTTGTTTTTTAGTATATTCTGGCTATTTATTTGTGGTAAATGGATGTACTCGCCTAAATTTTCCCTACATTTGAGATACTTTTAAATAAAAATTTATTAGTCATGAAAAATTTTATCTCACTTTTCATAATTCTTTTATTGGGCTTAGGTGCAATATATATGCATTTGCCTGTTTTAAACTATGGCTTTTTTGGATTGCCATTTCTGTTGCTTATACTGAGCATGATCTGGCTGTTTTGGAGCAAGCTGCTTCATGTTAAGGTTAACCAGCGAAATAAAACTGAAATAAATATAAACAAAGGAGGCCAGAAATGGGTGTTTTTCATACCACTTGTTATCGTACTATACATGACGGTACTTCCTATGGTTACTACATGGGCATTGTTTCACAACCAAAAATACCGCAACCTGATAGGTAAGGTAGAAGTGGGGGAAAATTTCTCATCTCACATTACGCCTATTTCCATAGAGAATATACGCGTGGTGGACAGACCTTTGGCTTATCTGCTGGGCGACAAGGTGCTTGGTGCACAACCTGCACTGGGTAGCCAGGTGAATCTGGGTGAATTTACCATTCAGAAAGTAAATGGTGGATTGTATTGGGTGGCTCCATTGGTGCATTCAGGCTTTTTCAAATGGAACCAAAACAAATCGGGAACCAATGGATATGTGATGGTGAATGCCACCAACGAGCGCGATGTAAAACTGGTGCAGGAGGTAGAAGGAAAACCCATTCGCATTAAATACCAGATGGAAGCTTTCTTCCAGTCGTATCTGGAAAGGCATTTGTATTTCAACGGATATGCCAGCCAAGGGCTTACCGATTATACTTTTGAAATAGACGATGAAGGCTCACCTTATTGGGTGGTGACTATGTACGAAAAAACAATTGGTTT